>JASMMN010000196.1 GCA_030748155.1 Phycisphaerales bacterium | reverse complement strand
GGACATGCCGCAGATTGAAGTCAAAACGAAACAGGGCAAACGCCGCTTTGAAGTGACCGAACGGCCGATCACCATCGGCCGGGCAGAGGACAATGCGCTCGTTCTCAAGGACACACGGGCGAGCAGGCACCATTGTGTGATCGAAACAACCGAGGATGGGTTTCGGGTACGCGACCTCGACTCTCGAAACGGCACGACGCTCAACGATGCAACAGTGACCGAAAACATGCTCGGGAACGGGGACATCGTGCAGATCGGCCGTACGAAGATCACGTTCATCGACCCCGAAGAAGCGATGTCGTTCGCCGAGATGGAGCCGGGTGCCCCCGCCGCGGACGATCTGTTCCCACCGGACCTTGACACGCTCGATGTCGATCTCCAAGCTGATGTCAGCCAGACCGCCCAGACGGACTGGGAACGACGACTCACCGAGATCGTTGAAACCGGCGAAGATCGTGGCTTCGACGAAGAAGACATCAGCCTCGTGGACAACCGCGGCGTCACCGTGCATCAAGCGAGTTCCAGTGGACTCGATACGGGCCGCGACAGCGAAGGTGCCGAGGGCACTCGTGCCTTCCGCAAATTGCTGTATTCAGCCTTCCGCACCCGCGCCACCGATCTGCACATCGAGCCTCGGATCGAAGGGTGTGTGGTCCGGCTTCGCGTCGACGGCAGCATGATCACGGCAGTGCAGTTTTCCAAGCAAATCTTCAAGCGGCTGCTCGGCATCGTGAAAATTCTCTGCCAGATCGAGACCAGCCAGAAAAATCAAGTGCAGGATGGACACTTCTCCGTGTCCATCAAGGGTCGCCGCGTCGATTATCGGGTGAGTCTAACGCCTTCGGTCCACGGCCAGAAACTGGTCATCCGGGTACTTGATTCCAGCAACAGCCCGAGCCGGCTGCACGAGCTTGGCCTGAACTCGTGGATGTATGACAAACTCCGCACGATCGCTACCAGAGATGCAGGCCTGCTACTTGCGTGCGGCCCGACTGGTTCCGGCAAGACGACCACGCTCTACTCCTGCCTGCGGGAGATCGATGTCGAGCAGCGGAACGCCATTACGATCGAAGATCCGGTCGAGTACTACCTCGAGGGCTGCACGCAGATCCCGATCGATCATGACCAGGGCACCACCTTCCACAGCGTGCTCCGCTCAGTGCTGCGGCAGGACCCCGATGTCATCTTTGTCGGCGAAATCCGCGACATCGAAACCGCGACGGTGGCGCTCCAAGCGTCGATGACGGGACACCTCGTCTACACAACCGTCCACGCCAAAGACACCATCGGCTCGATCTTCCGACTCCTTGATCTAGGCATTGAGCCACCGCTCGTGGCGAATTCGCTCAATCTGGTCGTGGCCCAGCGGCTCGTACGACTGCTGTGTCCGAATTGCCGGAAAGCCGTCACGCCGACGTCTACCCAGACCCTTCGCATGGGGCAAAGCGTGGGCGGCCTCTCGAAGATCTACGCTCCGCAGGCCTGCAAACAGTGTCTGCGAACCGGATTCCATGGACGGCGGGCATTGTTCGAATTGCTGGAAATCACCGATTCCATCCGGGACATGATCATGAAAGGACCCTCGATCAAGGGTATCCGCGAGCAGGCCCGACAAGGGCTGTTTACGAGCCTTGAGGAGTTTGGATTCGGGCTTGTGGCTGACGGAGTCACCCCCTTTGACGAGGTGGAACGAGTGGCTGGATCTGAGTGAGAAGGCAGGCACCGACCGGAGACACATGCCAGGGAGTTGCGGTACATCATCGACCCCGATCGATACCTGATCCGCTTTTTCCCTATACTGCGGGGCTCCACATCGAGGATCCACTTCATGAGTACTGATATCACCCCAAACAGCACCTTGACCTTCACTGTCAAGGCGGTCCCTCCGGCCGCGGCCAAGGTCAAGACAATTCAACGACTCATGTGGATGCAACCGGATGTGACCAAGAACATGCGGATGCTCCAGCGTCGCCGACGCCAGACCGACAACATCACCTATATCCGCGCCGGTCGCCCATGGACCAATCGCAAGCGGGCCACACGGCTGCAGCGGTGCGAGGCGGGGCAGGAATTCACGCTCAAGGTGACACCGCAGATCATCAATGATTTGAAGAGCGTATCCCAGTGGTTGGACGTTCGTTCAGCCTGAGATACTCAAGCACCCGATCCGCAATCGCAGTCAATTCGCCCGGCGGCGATATCGGGTGCGCTTACACGAGTGATTCGTACTCGCTGGCGAGCGACAGCGTCGGCGCAACCTCCCAACTGAGAGACGCAGGACGGCGAAGTCGAATGACTCGCCCTTCTTCGCTCAAGTCGCTCAACCGAACTCGATGCCCTGAGCAAGCGGCAGATCATCGCCCCAGTTGATGGTGCAGGTTTGTCGCCGCATGTAAGCCTTCCATGCGTCCGATCCGCTCTCGCGGCCACCGCCCGTGTCCTTCTCCCCTCCGAAGGCACCACCAATCTCGGCACCGCTCGTGCCGATGTTGACGTTGGCGATTCCGCAGTCGGAGCCAGCTGACGAGAGAAATTGCTCGGCCATTCGCACGGAGTCGGTGAAGATGGCGCTGGAAAGGCCCTGATCGACAGTGTTCTGCAGGGTGATCGCCTCTTCGAGTGTGGCATACTCGAAGATGTACAGAATTGGCGCGAAGGTTTCCTCGCGGGTGATGTCTGGGGTCTGACCGACCGGCACACGGATGATTGTGGGTGTCACGAAGTGACCGGGATCGTTGGTGAAACTGTCGATGCCCTCAACGCCGCCATGCAGCACCTCGCAACCTTGGTCGACCGCTGATTCAATGGCAGATCGCATGGCGTCGACACTCCGTTGATCGATCAGGGGACCAACGAGGGTTGACGAGTCGAGCGGATCGCCGATCGGAACCGTCTTGTAGGCCTTGACCATCCCGTCGACTACGGCATCCACAACGCTGCTGTGGCAGAGAAGGCGACGGGTAGAAGTACACCGTTGTCCTGCAGTGCCAACCGCGCCGAAAACCGTGCCGCGAATGACCAAATCGAGATCCGCAGATTCTGTGACGATGATGGCGTTGTTGCCACCGAGTTCGAGCAGGCTGCGGCCGAGCCGCTTGGCGACCTGTGTGCCGACATGCCGCCCCATGCGACACGATCCGGTGGCACTGATGAGCGGCAGACGGCGATCGGCAATCATCGTTTCGCCGACTTCCTCGTCGGTGCCGATGATGAGCAAGAAAACGTCCTCGGCCTTGCCCTCACTGGGTTGGAAGATGTCCTGATCCCGCATGACACGCTGCGTGACGTTGGTCATCGCAATTGCCGTCAGCGGTGTCGCGAGGCTCGGCTTCCAGATCATGGTGTTCCCACAGACGGCGGCAAGCATGGCGTTCCAGGCCCAGACGGCGACGGGGAAGTTGAAGGCGGTGATGATGCCGATCGTTCCGAGGGGGTGCCACTGCTCGTACATGCGGTGCTGTGGACGCTCGGAGGGCATGGTCAGTCCATAGAGTTGCCGGGAGAGTCCAACCGCGAAGTCGGCGATGTCGATGCACTCGATGACCTCGCCAATGCCTTCCGGCAGAATCTTGCCCATTTCCATCGTGACAAGACGGCCGAGTTCATCTTCCTGTTCGCGGAAGGCGTTGCCGATACGGCGGACCAATTCGCCTCTTTTTGGCGCAGGCAGCATCCTCCACTCGCGGTGGACGAGTTGGGCTCGCTGCACGATCTCCTCGTACTCGGCCTTGGATTGCAGGCGAACGGCTCCGAGGGATTCGCCGGTTGCCGGATTGAGAGAAATGATCCGTCCTTCGCCCGGAGCCGTGCCATCAAGCAGCAGCGGATGGGCGCACAGTTCGGTCACGATATCGGTAGTAGTGCTCATTCCGGAATTGTAGGGGGCGCAGCTTCGCCGCGGGAGAGTCCCGCCCATACACTCCCCCCATGCCAATGAGCCGAGATGACATCGCCCGCCGCGCCGCTCTGGAGTTGAGGGACGGCTTCTACGTCAACCTGGGAATCGGGATGCCGACGCTTGTCGCCAACCATGTACCCGAAGACATGACCGTATGGCTGCAATCAGAAAACGGATTGCTGGGCATGGGGGCTTTCCCCACCGAGGATGCCATTGACGCTGATCTCATCAATGCCGGCAAGCAGACGGTGACGGCCGTCCCGGGGGCGAGTTACTTCTCGAGCCACGCTTCCTTTGAGATGATCCGAGGCGGACACATCGACTTGGCGATTCTGGGTGCCATGGAACTTGGACAGGAAGGCGACATCGCCAACTGGATGATTCCAGGCAAACTCGTCAAGGGCATGGGCGGCGCGATGGATCTGGTTGCAGGTGTGAAGCGGGTTGTCGTGATGATGGATCACTGCAACAAACGCGGCGAGCCCAAACTGCTCCCCAAGTGCACACTTCCCCTCACCGGGGTGGCCTGCATCGACATGGTGATCACCGATCTGTGCGTGCTCGAGATGGACCCGGACAAACGCCGATTCGTCCTCACCGAACTCGCGCCGGAGGTCACAATCGATGAAGTGCTCGAGAAGACCGCTGCCGAAATCCTCGTCGGCGAAGGTGTCTGAGCACTCGTCATTCGAGAAGAAACCATGATCAAACACCCCCGCCGAAGCGGGGGTGGCTGGGAACATCGAAGCGAGTTTGAAGGTCAGACGTCCTTGGTGCGATGTTGCATCTGGGCTTTGAGCCGCGCGAGGATCGACGAGTGCATCTGGCTGACGCGGGATTCGCTCAGATCGAGGGTGATGCCGATCTCCTTCATGGTCATCTCCTCGTAGTAGTAGAGGATGACAATGAGCCGTTCGGCACGGGAGAGACCACGGGTGAGCAGGTACTTCAAGTCATCCCGCTGCAGCTTGCTGATCGGACTCTCCTGACGGCGATCGCGGACAACGTCCATTTCGGTCACGTCGCGGCTCGAATCGGTCTCATACCACTTGCGGTTCAGAGAGACCATGCCAACCGGATGTGAGTCGCGTTTGATCTTGGCGAATTCACCCTGACTGACATCGAGATGGGTGGTGACTTCATCTTCGGTAGCGGGACGGCCTGAGGCCATCTCGAGATCCTTGCGGGCCCGTTCCATCTTCGCGGTCCGTGAGCGGACGAGCCTCGGCACCCAGTCCATCGCCCGGAGCTCATCGAAGATGGCCCCGCGGATCCGCTGGGTACAGTAGGTTTCGAACTTGACGCCACGGTCGAGATCGAAGGCTTCGATAGCATCCATGAGTCCAAAGACACCCGAGGACATCAGGTCCTCGACCATGACCTCGGAGGGAAGCCTCGCGTGCAGTCGATCTGCGGTGTAGCGCACCAGACGAAGGTAATGCTCAACCAGAACATTGCGGGTTTCCTCGCACGGATCATCGCGGTAGGAAATCCACACGTCCATGATCTGGCGACCGTCCGACGTCGTGTCGGATAGCCCGCGTCTGTTCGATGAAGGTATCGTCGCGGTCGCGACTCCACCACTTGTGTCAACCGTTTCGGTTTTCGGCATTGGGTCCACTCCTTGACCGCTGCGCCGCTGATGTGAACACGACGACGAACCGTCGTGTTCCGTCACATCGCCCTTCCGTGAGCTGGCCTGTGACGAGCCAACACCATACAAGTATTGGAGCATGTCAACAAGCAAGGCGGATGACGCGTATGTGTATCGGTCGATCGGAGTGGTCTCTGGTGTCGTCACAAACAAGCCAATCCGGAGAAGACGATTCGGCTTTCACCCGTGCCAGTGACGCGTCAATGAAAGACGCACATTGTGTTCCCAAAGTCCGGTCACACCGATCATTCCGGCGGTGCAGGGGTACTCCTCACCTCAAACGACCATCGTTTGAGCGGACCACGCCATGGCGAAGCCTCGTTGCCTCCTTGCTCGACCGGCCTCGACAACCCGCACCAACCCCAGGGGAGGCATGGAGTTATCGGATTCTCACGGCAGGAATTGCGCTGCGGCGAAACGACAGTCACCCCCACAGCGACGGCGAAAGGGCCAGCCCCCCGATAGGATGTCCGCCATGACACGATCCAACTGGTTCCCCAGGCGTTTCTTGGCTGCTGGGGCCGCCTTTCTGGCCCTTCTTGGCTCTGGAGAGGCTCTCGGGCAGGATGTCTATCGCCTCGGCGATGATGATGAATGGACCCTGAAGGCAGCCCCTGCCCCCGGAACGCCCGCCGCTCAGTTGGCCCGCGCCCGCACACTGCTGGCGGAAGGACGCTCAGATCGAGCCCTGAACATGGTGAACCGCTGGATGCAGCGACACCCGCACTCGCCTTTGGCACCCGAGGCCTACCTGATTCGCGGCGAGTCGTTGGTCGGCGTTGGAGATGAGTACGAGGCACTCTACGACTTCGAATTCCTCGTCCGCAAATACCCGGACAGCGAAGTGTTCTCGCTGGCATTGGAACAGGAATTCCGCATCGCGGTCAGATACGCAGAAGGCATGAGACGCAAGATGTTCGGACTCCGAATCATCGATGCGACCGACGAAGCCGAAGAACTGCTCATTCGCATTCAGGAACGCCTCCCGGGAAGCGGGCTCGCCGAGCAGGCAGGGCTGCAACTGGCTGCATTGTACTTTCGAGACCGTCGCATGGGACTTGCAGCGGATGCGTATGCGATCTTCATCGATCGCTACCCGCGGTCCACCGAGGTTCCGTTTGCCAGAAGGCGACTGATCTATTCCAACATCGCCACCTTCAAGGGCCCCCAGTTTGACATCGTCGGACTGCTCGAAGCGAAAGCCGAGTTGGAACAACTCGCCCTGCGACGACCCGCCGAGGCCGAGCGAATTGGCGGCGGGGCGCTCATTCAACGTATCGAGGAATCAGAGTCGGTCAAGATGCTCACCACCGCAATGTGGTACTTCAATGAGGGCGATCCAATCGCCGCTGAGTACACGATCCGCAAACTCGTGCAGCGGTTCCCGCAGTCCGCCGCGTGTATTCGAGCACTACGTGAAATCGGACCGATCCTGCGGCAGTTGCCCGAAGCCACCCTTGACTCGACGCCGGACTACGCGATGCTTCGGTCCTCGCTCGCGGAATCCAGCCCTGCAGCCGTGGAGTCCACGCCATGATGTGGGGATGGGTCACGCTGGGCAGCCTGATGCTCGCTACCGGCTGCCAGACCGATCCCTCCAAGGGCTGGGTCATCGGCACAACGTACAACACCAACATCAAGACCATCGCCATCCCGGTCGTCCAGAATGACACCTTTGACCGGGAAGTCGGCTACCTGCTGACCAACGCGCTGATCCGCGAGGTCGAAACACGCACACCGTGGCGGGTGACCGGCGAAACCGTCGCCGACACGCTTCTGGATGTCACGATCACCGACGTCAAACTGAAAGCCCTGTCTCAGTCCCGGCTGACCTCACTGGATCA
>JASMMN010000195.1 GCA_030748155.1 Phycisphaerales bacterium | reverse complement strand
AACCCGCTGACCAAGCATGCCGCGGATATCGACATCCGACTCTGGGGAGAGGTAAGCCAGACTGCGTCCAGAGAATGGATCCTGCAAGCGATACATGACGGGCCGGTCAACACCATTGAAGACAGGCGACACCGAGAGTTTCCCACGCATGATGTAGTTCGGCGAATCATCGAGAAGTTGCCGCTGTGCGGCGAGATCCTGTTTGGAACGCAGAATTCTGGTCTGCGCGGCCGCAATGTCGCTGCGAGTCGTGTTGATGGAAGCGGCGAGTTCGAGTTGTTGCAGGCGGAAGGTGGCTCGCTCGGCGAGGTCGGGATGAGCAACCGCCTCCTGGTCAATCACATCAATGTATCCAGCGCGAAGTTGTGCCACCGTTGCCGTGTCGAGTTTGGAAAGGGCCGCCCCGACGATCATCTTCTCAAGGGCTTCCCACTGCGTATTGCGATAAATCGGTGGTGCGACCTCGACCACGGTTTCTTCTACCACAACCACTTCAACCGGCTCCTCGGGAACTTCGTTGGAGGCCAACCACTCGGGTCGCACCTGTGACCACGCATTCCAGTCGGCGATGGGACTGGAAGGTGTCTGATGCATCCACGCGGGTGGATCTGCCCATCCTCTGGTGAAGATTGCGATGTCCGCGCCGGTTGCTGGTTTCAGTGATGCGGCATCGATCCAACCGGAGGCAAACTTCGGCAAACGGACGATGTGCACGACAAAGGGTGTTGAACCGGTGGTATTTGCATTGGCAGTTGATGTATCGACAACATCCACCTTGGTTCCACTCGGCAACGCGCATACCCATCCATACGAGTCGGACCAGCCGGGGTTGTTCACGTTCGGCGCGTACACCTCGAGGTTGTTGCGGGTGACGACACCATCAGCATCGAATGGACTCGCTCCGTCGGCGGGATATCGAATGATTCCCCACGCGTTATCGAAGAGCGGTCCCTCGGCAGCGACGCGGGCCATGCCAGAGACCGTTTCAGTGACCCGAACCGGCACGCCAATATCGGCCATCACAAACGCGTAGTGATCGGTGCTTGGTCCGCACCGGACCGGCGTTGCATCCGCCGTCACGACAAACATGTCAGAAGCCGCGGCCGCCGCTGTCGGTGGGACAGGGGGGGCTGGGGAGGCCGGGGGGGCTGGGGGGGCGGCGAGCATGGTGGTGAACAGCAGGGTGATCATGGATGGGCTCCTGTTGGGCTTGCAACTGACCTGCTGAGCAGGCTTTCGGAGTGTACGAATCATCTCACATCGGTGCGGGGAGAGCCCGCGGCGATGTGGATGCCTTGTGAGCGGGAGATACCATTTGCGACATGGTGGTTATCCAGCCCAGCCAAGAGAGCGAGGCACTTGCCGCAACACGCCTGCGGGAGGGCGGTGTGGTCGTGCTTCCAACCGAGACGGTCTATGGTCTATTCGGCCGCACAGACAACATTTCCGCACTCGGGCAGATCTATGCCCTGAAGGGACGGCCGAGCGACAATCCACTGATTGCTCATGTGCTCGACGTGGCATCGGCCCGAATGCTTGCCTCCAGATGGCCCGCTCAGGCGGACCAGTTGTGCGAGGCGTTCTGGCCGGGTCCACTCACCGTCGTGGTGCCGAAGCATCCCGAGGTGCCCGATGCCGCCACTTCAGGCCTACCAACCGTGGCTGTTCGCTCGCCCCGGCACGAAGTGACCCGAGCGGTGATGGAGGCGGTTGGCGTTCCACTCTCGGCTCCATCGGCAAACCGCTCGGGAAGCGTCTCGCCGACCTGTGTAGCGCATGTCGAGCGTGACTACCGCGGTGTTCCAGAGGCCGCAGATCTGCTGGTGCTCGATGGCGGATGCTGTCAAGCAGGCCTCGAATCGACGGTGATCGATGTGAGTGGCAGTACACCCCATCTGCTTCGTGTGGGGTCGGTACCGGTTCCGGCCATTGAGGCAGTGCTTGGCGTGGCGTTGAGCGATGATGTCCCGACCGTGCAGGGGGCCTCACCAGGAACCCGTCGCCGGCACTACGCGACCAGCACACCGCTGATGTTGGCCGACCACGAACACTTGGCCGGGTTGCTCGGATGCGGCGGACCTGCCTGCGTCATCGGTCCCTCGACACTCACCATCGAGCCGCCGCACGCGCACATCATCATGCCGGACACCCACCAAGTTGCTGCCAAGGCACTCTACGGACTTCTCAGGGATGCAGATGCCACCGAAACCACCCGCATCCTCGTGATCCGCCCACCCCTGGGTCCGCAGTGGCGAGCCATCCATGATCGTCTGGAACGCGCAGCGGAAGGGGAGTCAGATCCCAGTATCTGATTCCCCTGTGCATACGATGAAATCGGCTTGCGGCATCGCCTCATCGAACACAACTTCTCCACACTCCGGCTCGAGGCTGATCGTTACAACGTGCGCGGCAGGATGCAGGCGCCTGATTTGTTGAGGGGTTCCGCCCTCGGAGTCGCTGTGGAAACGGCCGATCAACAACATGACCGGAGGACCGGACTGCCGAAGTGCCTCGGAGACCGATGCTGCCATTGTTGCGTCCCACACCTGCTGTGATCGAAAGTACGACTCCGCAAGTTCAACCGCTTCGGCCCGTGCCTCTTCATCGGTCCCCGCATCAGGGTCATCATGTCCGCTCATCAATTCGATAAACCGGTCTCGGTAGCCCCCGGTCATGGGCGTATCAGGTCGATCAACAAGAGTCTTCCTCGAAGCGTCGAGATCGTCGAGCCGTTCCCACCCATCGGTTCTCGCCAGGCGCACATAACGACGCGGCGCATTGGCGGCGATGACAGCAGCATCACGCTCAATGGCGGCATCGATGATGGGCTGATACCACGCCTCCCAACTTCCAGTGCCGGACCACGAAGTAGAACTGGACAACTCGGCGAACGTCTCGGCATCGATGATTTCGTCCCGGTAGTCCTCCACAAGAATCTGCTCATCACGTTCCAGCATCTCCAGAGCCACGCCGCCGCTGCCCGGGGAGCGGTCCAACATGTCTTCGACGACCGCCAACTGCACAGCATGTCCGGTGGCATCATCATGCTGCTCACCAAGGACCACCACATCGGCGTCCCCAAGGCGGGACATGAAGGTTTCCCACCCCAACTCGTCGCCGGTACGTCCATCAAGCACAAGGAGGCTGGTCCGCACAACGACCGAGGAGGCCTCGACCGGTGCCCTTGGAGGGCTTTCACAGCCAACCGGACCGAGCACACAAACCATCACCATGCCGACATACAAGGGGATTCTCATGGTGGAACAACCTCCAATCGTCGCCGGAATGAGGGTGGGTCGTTGAGCGTTTGGCGAGTTGACGATACAGTACGGGGATTCACCACTGATCGCGTGGAGGCACACTGGGAATGATGACTGCTGCTACACAGGGGCTCGATACCGTCATTGGCGGCGCATCGGCCACAAATCCAGAAGATGCGCTGGCTCAAGCCCGCCAACTCGCGCAGGACGGTGATCGCGTAGGTGCGGTCGAGGCGCTTCGCAGTGCTTCGGCATCCGGCGACGAGCGGGTGCTCTTTCAGCTCGCCTGGCTGCTGGATCTGTGCGGCGAAGAAGATGAGGCGGTTCGGTACTATCAGGAGTGCGTAAACGTCGACCGCCCGCTGGTGAACGCACTACTCAACCTTGCCGTGATCTATGAAGACCGTGATGACTTCGCCAATGCCGAGAAGTACCTGCAGATGGTCGTCGCCACACAACCCAACAATGCTCGTGCCCGCCTGTTCCTCAGGGATGTGCAGGCTTCCAAGGACATGTACTACGACGAGGCCGAGGCCCGCGACCTGGCCAAGCACAACGCGCTCATGGACACGCCGGTCACCGACTTCGAGTTGTCGGTTCGTGCTCGCAATTGCCTCAAGAAGATGGACATCCGCACGCTTGGTGATCTGCTCAAGGTTTCCGAAGCCGAACTGCTCTCATACAAGAACTTTGGCGAGACCTCACTGGTGGAGATCAAGGCGATGCTCACACAGCGAGGTCTTCGGCTCGGGCAGAACCTCGAAACGCAGTACCACCGCGTCCGCGCCGATGTCTACGAAGACCTGCTTGAGTTGACAGACGAAGAGACGTTGAATCGATCGATTACAACACTCGATTTCTCTGTTCGATCCCGAAAGGCACTTCAGTTGCTTGGAGTCCAGACCATCGGTGATCTCGCTACCCGTACCGAAGCCGAACTCATGGGCATCAAGAACTTCGGCAACACCAGTCTCGTCGAGGTTCGTGAGCGACTTGCGACACTCGGTCTGGACCTTCGAACGCTCGAGTGAGCGCATCACATATTGCCTGCCGTGCGTTGATCGCCAGCATTCTGTTGGCAGGGTGTGATCGCCGCGTGATTCCGACAACCGATCGTGAATCAGATCGTGATCAGGCGGTCACGAACGACGATCTCATTCCCAACGAAGAACCATTGATCCGTGTGCGGTTGCATCAATTGACCGGTGACAACCCTTCGATCACCATCGGTCAGGACAAACAGGCGATGGTGATTCGGGTTGGTGACACCAAGGTTCAGTTGGAGGGACCGTCCACCATCGGTCGAAAGCAGGGTCGATGGACGGTTTCCGGTGTGAATCTGCCCACATCCATCGCGAGCGCAGATGTGGTTGAACTGACAAGTCCCACACCATTGTCCATTGGATCACACCCCAAGCGAATCTACGAGGGCATCATCAGGTGTGTAGCGGACCAAGATCCGCCGCAGCGGGGCTTCCATGTCATCAACGTTGTCAAGATGGAGCAATACATTCCGGGCGTCTTGGCGGGCGAGTTGTATGAGGGTTGGCACGATGCGGCATTCAAGGCGCAGGCTGTTGCAGCGAGAAGTTTTGCTTTGTCACGATGTCAACAGCGGAAGTCCCATACATGGGATGTCACCGACACGAGTTCTTCTCAGGTCTATGTCGGCATTCCGTCCTGGGATCAAGCCAAACGAACGGCCGCAGCCACCAGCGGCGAGATCATCACATGGCGAGGCGAGGTGGTGCCCGGCTACT
>JASMMN010000194.1 GCA_030748155.1 Phycisphaerales bacterium | reverse complement strand
TGCCGGTGACGCGTTTGTCGCCCTTTGGAGTACTCATCGGATCAGTCCTCCAACTCGACAATGCGTTCGGGATCGAGCGATTGCAGGAACTGCTCGGTAGTCGATCGCGTGAACTTCGGATCCTTTGCCTCGATCACCAGCACGAAACGGTCATCGGTGATTCGTTTCATCTTGGGTGACTTGAGCACGGGGTGGTAGAGGCATGGCAACTTGTTCAGCACCAACATCAGGAACACCGCCGCCAGAGACGAGAACAACACGGTCAACTCAAACGCGACGGGAACGAAGGCTGGCGTGCTGATCAGAGGCTTACCCGAGACCTCGAACTCGTACCCGACAACCGGTACCAGAGCCCAGATGTTGATCTCGACCGAGTTGGTGAAGACCTGCAGGAAGATCGCCAAGCACAATCCGGTCAGCCCGACAAAGAAGACGAGCACAGGAAGGATCGTGTATTTCACGCCCATTGCCTTGTCGAGCCCGTGTACCGGGAATGGCACCAGACAATCGAACCACTCGTATCCAGCGGCGCGAACCTTCTTGGCGGCCTCGAAGATGGCTGCGGGCGAGTCGAACTGCGCGGCGAGCCCCCAGAGGCCGGTACCGCTCGTGGCTTCGGTGCTCACATCGGGGTCCGCGACGACTTCGGGTGCGATGACACTCATTCGTGAGCCTCCCCGTCCGTATGCCCATGTGCGTGTGGGTCCGCCTCGGGCATGACGCCCTTGATCTCGGAGACCGCCAGAATCGGCAGGAAGCGGATGAACAACAGGAAGAGGGTCATGAACAGACCGAAGCTGCCCAGCAAGGTCCCAACATCCACCCACGTCGGCTCGAACCAGCCCCAACTGCTCGGGAGGAAGTCATTGGTCAAACTCGTCACGGCAATCACGAACCGCTCGAACCACATGCCCAGATTCACGAAGAGCACGATGATGAAGATCACCCAGACGTTCCGCCTGATGGCCTTGAACCAGAAGAGTTGCGGGCAGATCACGTTGCAGGACACCATGATCCAATAGGCCCACGCGTACTGGCCGAGGGCTCGGTTGATGAAGGCGAAGGACTCATACACCTCACCGCTGTACCACGCGATGAAGAACTCCATGCCATAGGCGTAGCCGACCATCGACCCGGTCAGGAGCACGATCTTGCACATGTTCTCGATGTGCCGCATCGTGATGAAGTTCTTGAGTCCCCACAATTCGCGGGCGGGAATCGCCAGCGTGAGCACCATCGCAAAGCCGCTGAAAATCGCGCCCGCGACGAAGTACGGCGGGAAGATCGTCGTATGCCAACCGGGAAGTTGCGCCACGGCGAAGTCGAAGGACACGACCGAGTGAACCGAGAGTACCAGCGGTGTCGCCAACGCGGCAAGCAGCAGGTACGCCCGCTCATACCGGTGCCAGTGCCGCATGCTGCCTCGCCAGCCCACCGCGAAGATGCCGTAGGCGACAGCCTGCACCTTGCTCGTCGCCCGATCCCTCAGCGTTGCAAGATCCGGGATCATCCCGACGTACCAGAAGAGCAGCGATACGGTGAAATAGGTGCCGACTGCAAACACATCCCAGAGCAGCGGGCTGCGGAACTGGGGCCACATGTCCATCTGGTTTGGAATCGGGAACAGCCAGTAGGCCAGCCAGATTCGACCGACGTGAATGCCCGGGAACATGCCCGCGCAGATGACGGCGAAAATGGTCATGGCCTCGGCGAAGCGATTGATCGACGTCCGCCATTTCTGCCTGAAGAGGAAAAGAATGGCCGAGATCAGCGTGCCGGCGTGACCGATGCCCACCCAGAACACGAAGTTGACGATCGGGAAGCCCCACATCGCAGGGCTGTTGTTGCCCCACACGCCAACGCCGGTCAGAACGAGGTAGCCGATGAGCACACCGAGCAGCGACATCAACAGGAAGGAGATGACAAAGGCGATGTACCAGGCCGTTGGTGCCCGCTTCGCCTCGTTGGCCCGCAGAATCTCGGCAGTCACCGAACTGAAGTCGCGGTGATTCAGAACCAGCGGCGCCCGCTGACGTGGATCGTCGCTCATCTCATCGATCGGATGGTCGATCGGCAGCGTGGTCATCCGTCATGCACCTCATGATGGGACTCACCCGTGTTGTGCTCATGCTCGTGGTCATGGTCGCGATCGTCGTCGTGGGCTTTGAAGTCATCGGGGAACCGCTCACCACCGACCGGGTTGGTAATCCTGGCGAGGAAACGGTTGCGAGGTTTGATGTTGAGTTCGCCGAGCAGGTCGTAGGACCGGTGATCGGCCTGCAACTTGGCGACGCGTGAGGTTTCGTCCATCAGGTCACCGAAGACCAACGCGCCGGTCGGGCAGGTCTGAGCGCAGGCAGGCGTGATCGTCCCATCCGGAATGACCACGCGTTTGGCCTTGGCCTTGGCCGCCTCGGGCATCTTCACCCACGCATTGCGGGCCGCGATCTTGGCGGACTCGATCCGCTGTGTACAGAAGGTGCACTTCTCCATCACGCCGCGCATCCGCACGGTGACATCCGGATTGAACTGCATCTGCCGCAGCGGGTCGCCACCACTCTGCTTCTTGGTGTAGTAGTCCCCTTGCACCTGCAGCATGCCGGTCTCTCGCAGCGGGTCGCGTCGGAAGTAATCGAAGAAGTTGAAGCGCCGCACCTTGTAGGGACAGTTGTTCGCGCAGTACCGCGTGCCGACGCAGCGGTTGTAGACCATCGAATTGAGGCCGTCGGTCGTATGTACCGTCGCTGCGACCGGGCACACCTGCTCACACGGCGCATTCTCGCAGTGCTGGCAGGTCATCGGCTGCATCGCGATGCTGGCTGGTTGGCTGGTGTCAAACCCGTCGCGGTCCTTGCGGAACCGGTAGTAACGATCGATTCGCAGCCAATGCATCTCACGGCCCATCCGAACTTGGTCCTTGCCCACGATCGGAATGTTGTTCTCGGCTTGACAGGCCGTGATACACGCGCTGCATCCGGTGCACTTGGACAGATCCGTCGTCATCCCCCAGCGGTAGTTTGCACCTTCGAACTGCGTTTCATCCCAGAGTGAGAGACTGCTGATGGTGTGGTCGCGGTCCCTCGCGAAATTCGGGTGGGATTTGAACCACTCGGCGGATGCCTCGCGAAAAAGCACGGGAAGGCGTTGCTGCGTTCCGATACCCCCGACGGTGTCGATGGCGTAGTGGTCCTGAGTGGTGATGAGTTGTTCAGCGCCACCGGATTTCTTGACTCGACCGGTTGGGTTGGCCCAGAGTCGGTCCGAGGTGCGAATGGGATAGGCATTGAAGCCAGCGCCGCTGGCGACGCGGCCAGGCCAGTCACGACCGTAGCCAAGAGCGATCGAAACCGTTCCATCGCTCTGGCCAGGCTGTACCAGTACGGCCCCCTTCACACCTGCCTTTCCGACCTCGACGGTGACGACATCACCCGATGTGACACCCAATTCACCGGCGGTCTTCCCACTGATCAGAACGGCGTTGTCCCACGCGAGTTTGGTAATCGGATCTGGCAGTTCCTGCATCCATCCGTTGTTCCCCATCCGTCCGCCGAGCAGCACGCCTGGCATGAAGTTCACTTCGATACCGCCGCTGGCCAGATCGCCGGTCGATTGCTTCGCGGCTGCAGCCAGTGCGGTGTTGACCGCTGCGAGGTCAACACGCGGCGACTCCAGAACCGGCGGAGGTTCGACCACACCATCGTGCAGCGCCTTCCGCCAATTGGAATCAAATGGCGGCTCCTCTCCGGCAGGCGTCACGGCGGCACCGGTCGTTTCCTCCCAGGTCCGCCGCACAATCTCGAGCCCGTCGACCGTCTTCTCGCCCGCCAGCAACGCGAGCAGTTCGATGGTGCTTCTGCCGTTCCAGAGTGGACGAATCATCGGCTGCTGAATCGAGATCGTTCCATTCCACGCCCGACCGTCGCCCCATGTCTCCAGCGGGTGCCCCGCGATGAGGTGCCACCGACAGGCTGCAGACGTCTCATCGTCCTGCGTGCCGAAGTGAATCGTGTTGGCGACCTTGGCTGTGGCCTGCAAGAAGTCGAGGTCGGCTGGGGCATCCCACACCGGATTGCCACCCAGAGCGACAAGCGTGTCGACCGAGCCGGCCTTCATGTCGGAGACGAGCGCCGTCATCGAGGCGGTCTTCATCTCGGGCTCCGCCACACGGGCGTATCGCACGGTGCTGCCGGTATTCCCAAGCGCTTCGTTGATCGCAGCGCATGCGGCGTGTACGGCGGCAGGCTGGGAGCGGCCGGCCATCACCAGGGCGCGGCCGCGGTGGGCCTGGAGATCGGCAGCGATGGTGCGGCCCATCTCGGTATCGGGTGTGCCATTGCCGGTGATGGCGGTGGCGATCTCGATCGCCAAGTCCGTGACATGACTTGCCGGCATGGCATACCGGTCATCCGCACTGGCGCCGGTCACGCTTACGCCCGGTTCGGCGATGT
>JASMMN010000193.1 GCA_030748155.1 Phycisphaerales bacterium | reverse complement strand
TTCGCCAAGAAACGCGGCACGATGGTCGGCAACATCACCGTGATCGACAACGGGGATGAAATCAACTGCCGCAGAATGGGCACGGGCGGCTACGCCATTCCAAGCATCTGCGAGCCCAGCGTGATGCAGTTCAAGGACTGCGGCGCAGATTTCGTGCTGCACGTCGAGAAAGACACCGTCTGGAGCCGCTTCAACGAAGACCGGTTTTGGGAAACCCACAACTGCATCCTGACCGAAGGATCTGGGCAGCCCCCTCGAGGCGTCCGCCGCTTGCTCCACCGGCTCAACACCGAACTCGGCCTGCCCGTCTACTGCCTGCTCGACTGTGACCCGTGGGGGCACTACATCTACAGCGTCATCAAGCAAGGTTCGATCAATCTCGCCTTCGAGAGCCAGCGGATGGCCATCCCGGATGCGAAGTTCATCGGTATCCGCGCCGAGGACTACGAACGCTGCGAACTCTCCCCCGATGTCCGCATCGCGCTGAACGAGCGGGACATCACCCGCGCCCAGCAAATCGCCGATTACCCATGGTTCAAAGACAAACGCCCATGGCAAAAGGAAATCAAGAAGCTGCTCGCCAATGGCTTCAAGATGGAAGTCGAGTCCCTCATTACCAAAGACATCTCCTACGTCACCGAGGAGTACGTCCCGGCAAGGCTCAAGGCGAAGGACTTCTTGGACTGAGTGAAGCCCGAGAGGTCCCGCACCCCAGTCATCGTCTCCAATCACAGTTATTGGGGGGATCTCAAGTCCATCCTTGACACAGATGGTGCCCATGGGCATGCTCAGGCTCGATGGGCAGGCGACCATGCGAGGGGCGTGGAGGCCCTGTCTGGGGATCGTGCGATGACAGGACCTCGTATGAATGTGGGCGCTCCATCTTGTGTGTGTGTGTGTGTGTGTGTGTGTGTGTGTGTGTGTGTGTGTGTGATCGGACTCACTCCAGCACACGCCACCGGGGACATCTGTGAGTACATCACGGCGACGACCGTGATTGAACCGCAAGACCCCGATGCAATTGGCATTGACAACTTCGGCGCAGGCACCTTTGAATGCGACATGTGCCTCGAAGCCCTGAATGCAACGGATGAAGGCGAGTGATGGCAATGGTCAGATTCCTATCTTCGCGTTGCAACTGGACCGCGATTACAGCCGCGGTCGTCTTCATCATCCACACGCAAGCAACCGCAGGGTGGTGGGAGATTGATGCCGAATTCGAAGTCGCCGAACTCCCGGACATGCTCCCCGACCAGTGGGCTGGCCTTGAACTGGGCGACACGGTGTACTACTCCACCATGCTTTACGCCACCAGTCCGGCAGACAACTACTTGCACGGCTCGGCAGCCACCCAAGTCCTTGGTCTTGAGTATCTCACTGAACATGATCCGGACAACGGTTGGTTTGTGAACGGGATCCGAAGTCACTCTGATTGGACTGACCAAGACTTGTTCCAAGTCTCATCGGTCCTCGATGGTCCAAGTGAATCGGTATTCTCCCTAAGCCTAAGGTCTTGGCTGTGGTTTGATACTTCGAGTCTTCCGCCAAGTCCCCCCACGTTCCCGACCGAGCTCCCGTTGGACCTTCTCGTGCAGGAATCCAGTGTGCTAGGGGGCAGCGAGGGCGATACCTCATGGCTGATCCCTCTCGCCATAACCAGTTGGCACGCCACGTGGGTTCCCAGCCCCTTTGCATTCCCTCCACTGGTCGGCTGTTGGCTCTTGATGCCACGCCAACGGCAACGGAGTTGATACACACTTCGCCGTCCCAGTATGTCGATACATCCTCTCCTCGTGTTGTGGGTCAGAAGCCCGCATGTATTCCGGCGCGACTTCATGGTTGCCGGCAAGACGCCGCTACGAAGGCATATTCGTGAATTCGGCGAGGAGCGGCAACGCAGCCAGCAGCCGCGAGGCAGTCATCGAGCCTTGCGAGTTTTCCAATCACTCGTGTTGAGTCGCAATTCGGGCCTCCGCGTACCATGGCCCACACAAAAACGCCCCTATTGCCCGCTGCACGTACCGAAAACGGGGCATCGTTCGCACATTCCCCGTCGTCGCACGGCGAGGGTCCATGTACAATCACGAGGATCGGCAATGATTGCTGAGCACAATGAGGACCTCGTCCCCGATGACGAATACGCCGGCACACAATGGTCATGATGCAGATGAGCAACCCCTCCCGGAAGCACCCGCGCGGGTCTTGGTGGCCGATGATGAGCATTTGGTGGCCGCCGGTATGGTCGCGGCGCTGACCGATCTGGGGTACACGGTGATCGGACCAGCGAGCAACGGCGAAGAGGCCATCGCGCACGCTCGCAAGGAGCGACCGGATCTTGCCGTCCTCGATATCCGCATGCCGGGCACCGACGGCCTTGCCGCCGCCGAGACAATCTATAACGAACTTCGTATTCCGGTCGTGAAGGTGTCGGCCTATTCCGACCCCGAGTACGTCAACAGCGGCAACCGCATCGGCGTATTTGGATACCTTCTCAAGCCAGTGAACCGCGACCAACTTCGGGTCGGACTTGAAGTGTCGTGGTCGCGGTTTCTTCGGCACCTTGAACTCGCTGTCGAAGTCGATTCACTCAAGGATCGACTCGAACAGCGCAAGATCATCGAACAAGCGAAGTGGATCATCGTCAAACGCAAGAACGTCGAAGAGCCGGAGGCGATGAGAATGCTGCAGAAGCAGGCTCGCAATGGTCGGCGGCCGCTCGTGGAAGTGGCGCAGGCGGTGATTGAGAGTGAGAGTCTGTTGGGAGACTAGACGGCGGGGGCGCGGCTTCGCCGCGAGAGCAGGCGAGCAGGCGATCAGTAGAGCAGGAGAGGGAGAACCCCCTCACCGCCTCCGGCGGAGCTCCCCCGCAAGCGGGGGAGCGGAGCAGACCCCTCTCTGTCCGCGAGGCGCGGACATCTCTCCCCGGAGGGGAGAGAAGAGGGGCAACGGTGTTGAGCGTTGTGTTTCCTCTCTCCCGCTTGCGGGAGAGATGTCGCGCAGCGACAGAGAGGGTGCCGCTTCCTCTCCCCCGCAGGCGGGGGAGCGGGGTGCCGCGAAGCGGCGGAGGGGGAACGATTATGAGGAGTGGGTCGCGGGCAGCACGATGGTGAACTTGGTGCCGTGGCCGACTTCAGATGCGACTGTGAGTTGGCCGCCGTGTTCCTCGATGATTCGGCGGGTGGTGGGCAAGCCAAGACCGGTGCCGCCTGCGCGGTGGGAGACATAGGGGTGGAAGATCTCTTCGAGTTGATCTTCTGGGATACCCGGCCCGGTATCGGTGATATGAATGTGTATGTCGTCACCGACATGGTCTGCGGTGATGAGAAGTTCCGGTTCGGAAGCCGAGTTCTCTTCGCGGCCCATCGCCTGCACGGCGTTGATCATGAGGTTGAGCATGGCCTGTTTGAAGTGGTCCTCGTCCACCATCGCGTTGAGTGGCTCATCAGGCAACTGCACTCGCATCTGTACGACCGATTGATCGCACTGCGGATGGTAGAAGTCTCTCACTTCTTCGATGATCGGACGCAAATCACGCCACTCGGTCGAGAGTTGGATGCGGCCGGCAAATTGCAGGAAGTCACTTAGAATGCCTGCGAGCCGATCAACCTCACGGCGGAGTGTTTCGACTCGGCGAACAAGGCGGTCGCGTTCGTCCGGCTCGAGCGGGGCGTGTTGCAAGTCCTCAATGAGCAACTGCGCGTTGAGACCAACGGTCGAGAGCGGGTTCTTGATTTCATGGGCCAGCCCGCCCGTCATCGAACCGAGTTCGGCGAGCCGCTGGCTTTGCCGCGCCTCACCCTCAGCCGCTCGGGCGCGGCGCTCAGCAGCGCGGAGCAAGACAAAAAAGATCGGTGCCAGCACGACGATCGTCGTACTGGCACCGATCAAAAACCAGAATGCTCCATGCATGGGCCAACCGCCCCCACGGTCAGGGTGTCGCCTCGACGGCGTCTTCTGACTTCTTGCCGCGGCGGCGCTTCCCGCCATCACTGTCTGACTTCTCTCCATCACCGTCTTCCGGCTCAAGCAGGGCCTTGCGGGAGAGTTTGATACGGCCGGTCGCGTCGACGTTGATGACCTTCACCTTGATGGTGTCGCCCACACTCACGACATCCGACACGCTCTTGACAAAGCCGTTGTCGAGTTCGGAGATGTGGCACATGCCATCGGTGCCGGGCACCAGTTCGATGAAGGCACCGAAGTCCTTGGTCGAGACGACCTTGCCTTCGTAGATGGTGCCGACCTTGATCTCGGCGCCGAGCGCCTCGACCTCGGCCTTCGCGGCATCGCCCGCCTTGCCATCGGTCGAGGCGATCGTGACGGTGCCGTCGTCCTCGACGTCGATCGTGGCCCCGGTCCGCTCCTGAATGGAACGAATCATCTTGCCACCAGGACCGATGAGCTTGCCGATCTTCTCGGGATCGATCATCACTTGAATGATGCGCGGGGCATGCTCGCTGAGCGTTGCACGCGGCTCGGGCAGGCAGGCTTCCATCTTCTCGATGATCTCGATGCGGCCGACGCGGGCCTGCTCGAAGGACTCCCTAATCTCGTCGAACCAGAGGCCGCGGGCCTTGAGGTCGAGTTGAATACCGGTGATGCCGTTACGAGTACCGCAGACCTTGAAGTCCATGTCGCCGAAGAAGTCCTCTTCGCCGAGGATGTCGGTGACGCGAACGATCTTGCCGTCGGCATTGCTGAAGCGGCCGACCGAGATACCGGCGCATGTCGCCTTGATCGGAACACCCGCGTCCATCATCGCCATGCAGCCGCCGCAGACCGAAGCCATCGACGAAGAACCGTTGGACTCGGTGATGTCGCTGACGAGCCGCACGGTATACGGGAAGTCTTCGACATCGGGCAGAATCGCGAGCAGTGAACGCTCGGCGAGGGCACCGTGACCGATTTCGCGGCGTCCCGGCCCCATGATGCGACGGGCTTCACCGACACAGAACGGCGGGAAGTTGTAGTGCAAGTAGAACTTCTTGGCGTACTCTGGCATGAGACCATCGACGATCTGCTCGTCGCGTCCGGTGCCAAGGACACAGGTCAGAAGGCCCTGCGTCTCGCCACGCTGGAAGAGGGCGGAACCGTGCGTACGCGGGAAGATGCCCGCCTCGATGTCAAGGTCGCGGATCTGGGCGAAGGACCGTCCATCGGCGCGGGTGCTTTCATCCACGATCAACTTGCGGGTCGTCTTCTTCTCAAGCGTGCGGAATGCTTCGCGTGCCTGGCGGAGGCGATCCTCAGCGGCCTTGTACTCCTGATACGTACCAGCCTCGGGAAGTTTGAAGTGCTCATCGAGCATCTTCTCCCGAAGCGCGTCGACCGCGGCATGCCGGTCGGCCTTGCCGCCGATACGGCGGCAGGTGAGCATCTCATCTCCGGCAACGCGGTTCACCAGTTCGGTGACCTCATCGGCAGGCAGCGAGAGGTTGCCCATGCGAACCTCGGGTCTGCCGGCCTTCTGGCGAAGCTCGTTCTGCATTTCGATGATCGGCTTGCAGCCGTGCTCGTAGCCGTACTCGATGGCGGCAAGGACGGCCTCTTCAGGCACCTCGGCGGCGCCGACTTCAATCATGTTGATACCGTCACTGTGGCCTGAGAGCACCATGTCCAGATCGGAGTACTCCATCTGGGCGTGTGTCGGATTGATGACGAACTGCTCGCCGTCATCGGTCAGAATGCGACCAACCCGGACAGTGGCGACGGGACCCTCGAAGGGAGCGTCGGTCATCATCAGGGCGGCGGATCCGCCGGTACAGGCAAGAACGTCGGTGTCGTTCTGACCGTCGTGGCTCATCGTCCAGCACTGAATCTGAATCTCGTCGATGAAGCCATCGGGAAAGAGTGGACGGAGCGGACGATCGATCATCCGCATGGTGAGGATTTCCTTCTCGTTGGGAGCGCCTTCCCGCTTGCGAAAGCCGCCGGGAAAACTGCCGCCAGCACTCAACCGCTCGCGGTAGTCGCACTGCATCGGGAAGAAATCGAGACCGGGGCGGGGGTTGGCCCGCACCGCGGTACACATGACGACCGAGTCGCCATGGCTGACCATGACGCATCCGTCGGCGAGTTTCGCAATCCGACCCGTCTCGATACGAAGGGTCCGACCGCCGATTTCGCGTTCTACGAAATGAACTGTGGCATCTGCCATTCTTGAATCTCCTGTGGCGACCGCGCATCGTGCGCGACACATCACCACTGTTTGGGATCCGGTGAGCCTTGGACCCAGAGGGCAGAAGACGGGATGCAGTACTTCGACTGCCGCCTGTCCACTGCCACCTGCATGGGCGACACCGGATCCTTCCTGTGCGGGTCAGCCCCGCTACTTACGAAGGCCGAGGCTCTTGATGAGGGCTCGGTAGTCGGCGGGTCTCGTTCGCGAGATGTACTGAAGCAACCGGTTTCGCTTGCCGACGAGTTTGACCAGACCAAGCCGGGCGGCGTGA
>JASMMN010000192.1 GCA_030748155.1 Phycisphaerales bacterium | reverse complement strand
GTCGAGCGGCTCCTGTTGGAGCCGTTCGGCTGGTCAGTGGCGATCTGAGCGAAGTATGCGGAGTGTTGGGCGAGCACCATGCGTCCAGAGTCGTGCGCTCTTTCGGGATCAATGACGCATAGTCCCTATGGGCGATGCGCCTACTATGTGAGATGATGTAGGCCCCGTGTTCGCCGAGTGAATCCTGAGAGAGATTGGACTCCACGCATGTCAGAGTTCTGGGATCGTGCCATCGAGGTGTTCAACGCTGCGTCCGGATTGCCGCCGGATCAGCGAGAAGCCTTTCTTCGTAGTGCATGCGGAGATGATGAGGCATTGCTCGGCGAGGTGCGAGCGCTCTTGGCATCGGCCGACGAACTCGATTCGGCAGATGAGGCGAGGCCCACGCTGCCTGTGGATCGATCTGAACAACCGACGGCACCTCCCGCCGAGGAACGCATCGGCACCAAGGTCGGGCAGTACACGATTCGGAAGATCATCGGAGAGGGCGGCATGGGCGTCGTCTACGAGGCCATGCAGCAGTCTCCACGCCGTCTCGTGGCAGTCAAGATGCTGAAGCGCGGTATCGAATCGAAGGCGACCAGAAGGCGCTTCGAGTATGAGGGAGAGGTTCTGGGTCGTCTTCGGCACGAGAACATCGCGCAGATCTACGAGGCGGGGACCATCGCGGACGACTATGGCCTTCGGCCGTGGTTCGCCATGGAGTATGTGGTCGGCGGCAAACCGATCACCCAGTATGCCAATGACGAGCAACTTGGAACGCGCGAGCGGCTGCGCTTGTTCATGAAGGTGTGCGATGCGGTACAGCATGGGCATGGACGAGGCGTCATCCACCGCGACGTCAAGCCTGCCAACATCCTCGTCACGCCGGCGGGCACTCCGAAGGTCATCGATTTCGGTGTTGCCAGAAGCACGGATCTGGAGCGGTCCATTACGACATTGCAGACGGATGTCGGCATGTTGGTCGGCACGCTGCAGTACATGAGTCCTGAGCAGTGTGTGGCGGATCCCGGCGAGATCGATTCTCGTACGGATGTCTATGCGCTGGGCATGGTGCTGTACGAATTGCTATGCCAGCGATTGCCCTACGACCTCCGCCGTGCAGCGCTGCACGAGGCGGCCCGTGTCATTGTGGAGGATCCGCCCTCCAAACCTTCTACCCACGATCGGCGCCTTCGGGGCGATGTGGAGACCATTGCGCTCAAGGCCCTGGAGAAGGATCGGAAGAACCGATATCAGTCTGCTTCGGCCATGGGCGAGGACATCGGTCGGTATCTCAGCGGCGATCCGATTACGGCGAGACGATTGTCAGGATGGGAGACACTCGTTCGATTCTCGCGCCGGCACGTCGCCATGGCGACTTCTATTGTGAGCATTTTCTTGACGCTGATCGTCGCCACCGCGCTGGTGACGACCTTCTGGTCGAAGTCAATCCAGAGTGAGGCGATGGCCCATCAGGGAGCCTATCACGCCAATGTTGCGTTGGCAGAAAGGGCAGTCGCGCAGGGAGAGGTCGAATCGGCACGGAAGATGCTCGAAGACGCGAAAGGCCATTGGCCCGCTGGTCAGCCACTGCCGTTTGAGTGGCGATACTTGACCGCGCAGACAGACGACGCTGCCGCGTCGATTGACCTTCCACCTCCGACCAAATGCACGGCAGTTCTCGGCACAGCGGATGGTGGCGCGATCATGGGCATTCAAGGTGGGGGTCTGGTGCATTGGGACGGGGCTGGCGATTCGCTATTGACGCTTGATGCTTCCGCCGACGGGGTACTCAGCATGGCACTCAGCCCCGACGGCGATTGGATCGCTTGCGGCGGGGCTGATGGCCTGATCACGCTGCGAGAACGGGTGACGGGCAATGCTATTGTCGACGCTGGCGGAGCCCCGATCATTCTCGATCCGGCAGAGACTCCTGGACGGAGCCGGGCGGAGGATCTCAACGTCTTGTCGTTGGCGTGGTCTGCGGACGGCCTCGAACTACTCAGTGGCCACAAGAGCGGCGCCGTGCATCTTTGGAGGATCTCCAAGGAAGTGGCGGGTATTGTCGTCAGCGGGGAGCGGATCTATACGCATCAACAGCGAGACGAGGGCGGGGGCCGCACGGTCAACGTCGTGGCCTTCGGTCCCGATCGATCCGTCTTGGTTGGCTGCAAGGATCATCGCATCATGCGGGTGCTGGGTGATCGGTCAGTAGTGCAGGTGTGGCAGGGATCGGCACCCTCGGCGTCCCAAGGCCATCAACGCCAACGGGGTGTCATTGATCTTGTGATAGGCGGCGGCTCGAAGTTGATCTTCGCGTCGCAGGATGGTGTCAAGCGATTGGATCTGTCCGGAACCCGTCCGCAGCAGTCAGCGGAGTCCATCCTGTCAACGACCCAATCGGGAGGCGACGTGTCCGCGGTTGATTGTGCCGACGGCCTGCTGTGTGCGGCTGGCGATGACGGCCGATTGCGGGTGTGGTCTGCTTCTGCCCCGTCCTTTGATGCCGATCCCGATGGTCGAGAACTGCACGGCCACACGGCCGCTGTACTTGAACTCACCTTTACAAGCCGTGGCGAAGAGGTCATTTCGGTATCTGTGGATGGCACAGCTCGTGTGTGGGACCTGCATGGGGGCATGCGGGGGGCCCGCGTAGGCGATCGACTTGTGCTGCCCGGTGTGCCGCCGGGGCAAGTGTGCTTCATGCATGGCGATCGGTGGCTGGTGTCGGCTGGTTTGAGCAAGCGGGCGGTGGGCAGCGTACAGGTTTGGGATCTGGACATCGGCACAATGGTGGGTGAGCATCTACTGGATTGGGTGCCCGTTTCGCTGGCAATTCGGGAATCTGGAGATGTGCTGGCAGTGAGCGGTGGGACTGATCCGGGAGCGGGGCAAGTTCTGTTCTGCGCTACCGATCTCCTCGATCCGATTACGAATTGGGTTGGCGACTGGTTTGCACATGCCGTTGCGTGGTCACCCAATGGACAGGCGGCGGTCATGGCGGACGAAAATGGCATGGCGCATCGCTTTCATGCGGTGAGAGCGAGGCGGGGCCACTCGCCGATTGGATTCGAGTACTCCACGCGATGGCGGCTGCACGACGAACCGGTGTTTTCGCCACAACTGGCAATCGGGGATGGGGGGATCGTGGCGCAGTCGGTCAATGGTGGTTTCGGTTGCTGGCCGGACATCGAGAATGACCGACCAAACCAGCGATGGCATAGGCCGGGTCTGAATGGCGAGGGCGGGGCGATTGCGATCGCTCCGGGGGGTGAACGGGTAGCGGTTGCGCATGGCGATGGCAGCGTCGCAATTGTGAGCATTCATACCGGCGATGAGTTGGTTCGCTGGGCGAACGCGCATGTCGGCGCGGTGTTCGCGGTGTGCTGGTCACCGTCGGGCGATCGCCTCTTTACCGGCGGGAAGGATGGTGTTCTTGCGGTGTGGGATCCAGAGTCGGCAACGAGGGTGGCGACGATGGGCGGGTCGCGGGGCGGGTCGCGATCACCACCTATCCGGCATCTTGCGATCGATTCCAACGGCACGCGTCTGGTCGCCGTGCGTGATGATGGCACATTGCGCGTATGGGATGCTCAATCCGCCGGGCATGTAACGAGGGCCCGCCGGAGGGCATTGGCGGCCCAGGCCCAATGCCAACCCAGTGTCGATGCGATCGTTGCCAAGAGCGGCGGCGATGTGGGGGTCCTTCGGGCGCTTGGACGTGAGGAGATGGCCCGCCAGCCTGACGAGATGACCGCCTTGGCCACGCAGGCGGCGTTGCTCACGGCGGCAACCTCGGTTCGCTGAGGGAGTTCCATGCCCGGAGCGGTGCTGCGGCCACTCAGAGCGGCTCGTCCGAGTTCAGTGTCAGAAAATGTGTGCGCCGGTGTCCCCGATGTACACATGAGTCTACGGGGCGTGTCCGCGTTGCCGTGGAACCCCTGCCCATGAGCGAATGGAGGCCTCGCCGTGTTCAGGAAACCCATCACATCGCTGCTGTATATCACGCTGGCCGCCCTTCTTGGGAGTGCACTGGCGACCAATCCGGCCGGGGCTCAAGATCAGGTGGATCCACAGCGGGAGGCCGACCTCAAAGGTCTCTTCGCGCGGCATTACGATCCAAACAGTTTGGGCAAGTGGGGCGAAGTTCTGACGAGGGAGCGGATTGACTATGTCTCCTACGCCCGGCTTCGCGCGGGGGACTCCACGGGGATGACCCATGAGTTCAGTTGGTCCGGTGACGTCGGACTCAACAAGTTGGGGTACACCAACGGCAACATTCTCTATGAGATGGCCTTCGACTTCGCGGCGAGCGTTGGTCCGAACAGGTTGCAGGCGGATGTTCGGACCAGTATGCCGCTGGCTTTGTGGCGGAATCCAGTCAACGAGCAGTTCTTGGGTGGCAGCGCGGCACTCAGGCAGCCCATGGCCGTCTGCAACGCCACGATCGAGCAAGTTGGTGGGGCGCTTGCGTTGGGGGGGGACCCGCTGCACGAGCAGTACACATTCGGTACCGGTCCCGATGCTTGGTCGATTGCCTATACCCTGCGGGCCGAGCAGTACGGGATTCCGGGAATGCCATCGACCGTGCTGGCGATTGCCGAGTCTGATCCATTCACGCTTCCGGACGGCGATGCTGGCGTCGAAGCTCGCATGAAGACCGTGTCCATTCTCGATGGTGGCATGGATACGCTCTACTATCAGGCGACCTCGTTCGAAGCGATCAAGGCGGCGACCGGCGAGCGAATGGAATTGGAGTTGCTCATCCGGCGGTTGCGGCTCGGCACGACGGATGTGGTCGATGTCGGGACCCCGCGGGGGGCCTTCAAGGCTGGCCTCGCGCAGATGCAGCCCCCAACCCAAACAGGCGTCGCGCCGACCGCCGCCGATTGGGAGAAACTCCCTGGCTGGGCGACGGCTTCGATCAACGGCATGAATGCGGCCAATCTGGTGGCTTCGGCAGCGGTTGAGCGGAAGACCAATCCCCTGCTGACGATGGCCATTACGATTGTCGTTGCTGCAGATACTGTGATTCGATTGACGACCGACACTGATCTGAAGGGTGTCATGGCAGACAGTTGGGGAGCGATCGGCCGCGGCAGTGGGGAGGCCTTTAGTTCAGTGACAGGTGTTCCGGTTGATGTCGATCAATGGGAGAGTATCGGGGAAGGGTTCGGTGGCGCCTCGGGAGAGGTGCTTATGACGATCACGACCAATGTCAGTCCTGTTGCTGGTACCGTGGACATCGTCGTTGAGTTGGTCGACGATTCGACATCCGGGGCCTACGAGACTGAGCCGCCTCCGGGCATCGACGCAACGGATATGCTGAACCTCGGCTTCACGCTGCTGGGGAATGAGGAGTTGACGGAAGCCTGGACGGTTGTGAATGGGACGCTTGGCTCTGTTTCGACGTTCTATGGCGACAACGCCGAAGTGTCGAATGGCACATGTGTGGACGGCTCCGAAACGCTCTATCAGGGGACGGCTTGGTACACGGGATCGCCCAACACTGTCAACGATGTGACATGGGTGACCTTCCTGCAGCCAGCGGTCTTGGATCTGTCTCGTCAGTTGGCGATGAATCAAGTGGATGTGTTCTTTCTTGCGGACAACACGGGCAGTATGAATGTTGAAATTGCAGAGGTTCGGGACCGGGCACTGGCAATCCTGGATGCGTTGGCAGGATCTGATCCACGATTCGCTGACGTTGATATCAACTGGGGGGTCGGGCGATACTCGGACGATCAGATCACTGACCCTGGCGATCCTGGCTACGAGTTGATGCAGCCGATCACGAGTGTTGCAACTGATGTTGCCCTGCAGCTCGGAGAATGGGATTCCACCTGGGGTTCTGACGTG
>JASMMN010000191.1 GCA_030748155.1 Phycisphaerales bacterium | reverse complement strand
CCTCCCGATTCTCGCAGGCGGTCAGGGTGGTGGCGACAAAGAGTGCCGACAAGAGCAGGCGTGATCGCATGACGCAGTGGCTCCATCCCCCGAGAATTGGTATCTCAAATCGAGGAACTATAGCAGCCGCCACGGGTCGGCCCCCTGCCTGTGGGAGTTACCGTGGCAGTCTGGGTGTTTCGGGGGTCTCGGTGGGGAACTTGATCGGCGGCTCAACGGGATATGTGGGCCGCGGCGAACGCATCATCGACTCGATCCACCGGGTCGTGGCCATTGTCGTTGGGCTTTTCGGCGAGTCTAGGGCTGGCCGCCACCCAACGACGGAGGGGTGGGGTCTGCTGGCCTGCTTGGCAGGAAGGGCGTACTGAATCAGGGTGGACTGCATCGGGTTGGTCCAGTCGATCATCGGTTGCCCCTCCAGCCTGAGCGCGTCCAGGATGAGCAGGTTGCTTGTGCGAATTCGGTCATTCAAGCGAGTGCTTCTGATGAGTTGGAATCGGCCAGCATCCGGTCCCCCATGGCAGTCGGTGGAGCCGCACTTTGGAACGAGCCAGAGATCGTGGACAGATTGGCGAAACCGGCGGAACGCCTCGGGTTCCTTCAGCACCTGCACCTGCCCGTAGAACTCCCTCGCTCGGTGCGCAAACATGAGTTTCAGCACATCGATGGGCTCGCCTGCAAGCAAGGCGGCGAGACCCTCCTCGGTCTGTGGCAGCAGCATGCTGGTGCGGTAGGCATCAAGAAATGCCCGCCTCGTTTCTTCGTTGATCTGGATTGGCGGCGGATTGCTCAGATCGAGTTCGTAGACTCGGATGAGATTGACTGCAGCATCATCAACCGGTTCGGGGCCTTGGGGGCCGGGGGTCACGGACTCTCTCTGGCCTCTACCCTTTGCTCCGCTCTGCGAACTGTTGAACTTATGTTGGGCTCGCGCCGCTCGTAGCAGTCGGGTCGCCTCGGCCGAGCGATGTGTGCTGGTATGCGCCTCGAGTTCGAGGACAGCCAGATGCCATGCTTTTTCCTGGATCAGCCACCTGCAGAAGGCCAGATGGGCACCGGGCCGCTCCAGCGGCATTGATTTCTTCAACTCCGCATACCGTTTCTCGAGCGGGTCGAGGATCCACACTCGGGATACATGGTGGCGTTCCATTTGCACCGGTACACCGTGCAGCATGATCTCGACGGCATTGCAGTCATCCCGTTTGAGCAGACCCCGGAATTGTCGCCCGTCGATCAGTTCCACGATACCCTCGCTTGGCGCCGGAAGTTCCAGCAGCGGCTCGATCGCCACCACTCGTGGAAGCGGAATGCTGTGCTTCATGCCCGCTTCGTCGGTGATGTGTACGGCGTCCTCATCGCGGCCGACCAGTTCGCCACATACGCGGTGCTGCCCGTCATAGTGGACGATGCAGCGGGTCGGCGGCGGGGAGGTCGGTGATGATTCGCCTTCGACCAGGAGCAGCATCAGGCACATCGCCAACATGATCAGGCCTCCTCGGATTCATTGTTGCAGGGAATCGTCGAGAGGATGGATGTCGTTCGCAGAAGCGAAGCGATGTCGGCAGCGTGGTCCATGGCTGAGGCATCGACTTCATCTGCCAAGTGCTCTCGCTGCTGTTCGCGCCTGAGAAACTCGACGGCCAGTGCTGGGATCGAATCGGATTCGACCGCCTCGACTGCCTCAAGCCCCTCGCGGTACACGATTCTGGCTGCCAGTGATTTGGCAATCAGCCAGCGGCGATATGCAGGTGGCATCTGCTTCTGCAGGCGATCGCCCGCAGCGGCGAGCAGGATCTCAGGGAGATGATCGGCGATCATCGTCTCCATGGTGGCCAGATCATCATCACTGAGCCTGTCAAGCGACCCCTCGATCGCGTCGGCCGTGCGGATGGCTGCGCGACTGAGCCGCATGCTTGCTTCCGGAAGATGCAGCCGAGGTTGACGGCGCAGCATCCGGGCGAGCAGTTCGGCCTCAAGCCGGGCGAGTTCACGTAGTTTGCCGAGCACTTCGTCGACGAACTGCTGCTTGATGTCGATGAACTCGTCGGGCGAGAGCAGCATGCTGGCGCCGATCTCATAACTCGAGCAGATTACCCCGCATTTGTTCGCCGATGAATCCTTGAAGATCACGACGCCTGCGTCCGCGAGGTGGCTGCGGGCCTGTGGGGTCAGGAAGAGATTCGCGCCCTCAACGATCAACCTGCTCGACGGTGTGCCGTCCTTGAGCAGAAACTCACGCCAGTTCGCCTGATGCACCGTCGCAGGCCGACCACCGCAGGGCACGAATGCATCGGCTACGACGCGGTTGTGCAGCGTATTGCGGAGCCGGACGCCCTCGGCGGCTTCAAGGTCAGCCATCCGGCCCTCTGGACCGAGTTTCGAGGCATCGAAGGAGACGATCGGCAGGCCGGCATCGACCAGCCGCAGCAGTTCTTCGTGATTCAGCCCTGCCGGATCTTCGGCCGAGCCACTGCCGTCGGCAATGCCGACGATACAGGCGTTCTCGCCGAATTCCCGGTGCATGATCCGAATGGCGTTGCCACCGACATCACCGTCTGGGCCGCCGGTGATCTTCACGGTGAATCGATCCCGTCGCGGGTGCACGCCGATTGCATGCAGTCCGACTTCAAGGAAGACAACCACGCCTTCGCTCGTGACGCCAAATACCTTGTGATTGATACCGGCACCGGGCTTGCTGCTCATGAGCGCCGTTGGAATCGGATATCCCCGACGCGCGGCCCATGCGACGATCCAGTTGATGAGCGTGGGCGAGATGTTCTCGTCCGGACCGAGGTAGATCAGTTCTGGTACACCGAGGCGGTCAACAACGCGCGATGTGATGGTCGGATCATCAACGATCAAGTCCAGCAGCGCATCGACGAAGGCCTTGATGCTGCGATCGCATAGTTCGTCGGGATGTACCAGAATGGCCGCCTTGGCACCGCCTTCGGGGATGTCCTTGTTCTTGAGTTGCTGCGCAAACGCGAGCCCGTACGCTTCGTCGTAGAGACGCTCCGCCTCGCGTGTGAACTGCGGACCACTCCGCGGGAGCACTGCGCGAACGCCTCCGCGGGCAATGTCGCGAAACCGCACATGAAATCCATTGAATCCACGGCCATGCACGTAGAAGACGCCATAGGGAAGATCGGGGCGATCGTCACACTGAAGCAGCGCCGGATCGAGTCGCATTGACAAGGCGTATCGCTGCTCAACGTAGATGTTCGTGCGGAACGTGGCCACGACCGCATCGAGCATGGCGTGGAGTACGACGCGGGCATCCTCAAGATCGACCTCCGCGTCGATGTCGGCGAGAAGAATGTCACCCCGCTGCTCGAAGTCACGATCGTCAAGCGGATGATCTGGATGAAAACGATCGAGAAAGAGGTCGCACAGCGTCGTGGTCAACTCGATGTTCTCGACCGCCAACCGCCGGATTCGCTCGGAGGTGTAGGCGTATCGGTTGCGGTGGGTGAGTACCTGATGCACCAGGTCGCCGAGTGCCACGATGAGTTCGGCGTGCGTGAGATCGAGTTCCACGTGCTCTTGGCTGAGCGCAATGGCTCGTTGGTCCGACCACTTGATTCGTTGCAAGTCGTGCCGGACGCGATGCCACACGCGTCCGTCTGCATCGATGGGTCCGCCCTCCGGTGAGGTCACGACGAAGCCGACGAAACTCACGCTTCCGTTCTCGTAGTCGTCGATGGTGTCGAGGTAGGCGCGGTGGATGTTGATTCCAGCATTGCTCAATCGCTCGGCGATTCGCTCAAGCATGGTGCGGCGAGTGCTGTTGGCGACGGCCACAGAGATGCGGCTGAGATTGGGGTCGGTCTCGTCTTCAAGCCGCACGGCAGTGCTTTCTGTGCCCGTGACCTTCTTGAAGAGGTTCCAGTGCTGCACCATCCGAATCGGTGTCAGTGTGAGCACGACATCCGCGGAGCATCGCTCGAAGAAATCACGGATCGATTCGGGCGACCAATCTGGTGCTTCGTGCGCGGCATGGGCGATTGTCTCGTCCAACTTGGCGGCTTGATCCGGGTCGGTCAGGTCGCAGGGATCGACTTCGCCGAACTCAAACGTATCGATGACGAGCGAGCAGTCTTTGGCGGTATGAATGGTGGCGGCACGCAGCGGTTGATCACGGGGCAGTTCGGCCACCAGTTCGGCCAGGACACCGGGGTAGTCGGCGGGCCGCATGCTGGTCCACTCGCTTCCGTCTTCGCTTCGCAACGTCAGTTCCACCGGGCGGCCGCTCGCCCGCGCCGCGATGATGGCCCTCAGGTGTACCAGACGCGTTTCCTCGTCGGTGTCCTGAAAGTAGACCTGTGGCATCTGCTCAAGGAACCACGGGACAACCTCCTCGGATGTCGCGCGGAGCGAATCCACAACCAGATCAACGACGTTGATCGCGTCGTCTGGTGTGGGGGATGGCGGTGAATCGGTGCCTGCAGACATCGGCGCAAGGTACCGAACCGAGAGGCCTGAGAAAAGGGCCCGCTCGCCCTCGTTGCGATCAATCGGTCGGTACCGTAGGCGCGTGGCCAAGACAGCACTGACCATCGGAAACTTCGACGGCGTCCATCTTGGGCACGCTGCTTTGGTCCGCGCCGCGAGGCGGCGTGCCGGATCGGCCGGTCGCGTGCTCGCCATGACCTTTGATCCGCCTCCGGCCGTTGTACTTACTGCGGGGGCACCCCGCAGGACACTGACCACGCTGCCGCGTCGTATCGAGCTACTTGAGTCGCTCGGGGTGGATGAAGTCATCGTGCAGACGATCGACCGGGACTGGCTTGAACAGTCTGCCGAGGACTTCATTCGCGGCGCGGTGCTGCCCTGCGCCGCCAGCGTGATCGTCGAGGGCCCCGACTTCCAATTCGGGAAGGGACGGGCAGGGAACATCGAGATGCTCGTTGCTGCTGGCAAATCACACGGATTCGAAGTTGAATGTGTGCCGACGTTTCGAGCGAGCCTGAGCAACCTCGAGCAGGTTCCGGTCCGGTCCTCACAGATTCGGTGGCTGCTGATGCGAGGACGGGTAGCCGATGCGGCGCGGCTGCTCGGACGTCCTTGGCGGATGGAGGGCGCAGTAATCCGCGGCGATCAGCGGGGCCGTGAAATTGGATGCCCAACGGCCAATCTCAATGGAGAGAACCTTCTGCTGCCGGCCGACGGTGTCTATGCAGGAACGGCCATCTGTGGTGACAGCACCTTTCCCGCCGCTGTCAGCGTCGGGTCCAAACCCACCTTCGATGGTTCGCCGCGAGTATTCGAAACGCACTTGATCGGGTGGGACGGGCCGCAGGATCAATATGGCTGGTATCTGAAGGTCGATCTGCACCGCTGGATTCGTGATCAGGTCGCCTTTGAATCTCCCGAGAAGCTCAGGAGGCAAATCGCGCGGGATGTCGAGGCCGCTGCATCGATCGAGACTGCATGAGGGGGGTATCCTTCCTCCCCATGAGCTACCTAAGCACTGCATCCATGGAGGAACTTGCCGAGCGGATCCTCGCTGCCAACACCATCGTGTGCACCTCGCACGAGAAGCCCGATGGCGATGCGGTTGGTTCGGTGCTGGGGCTTGTCCGCGCGTTGTCGGCAACCAAGGACATGCACGCTTGGCTGCTCGGCTCGGTTCCTCCCGCGATGGGGGCCATGACCGGTGATACGACCTGGACGCACATAGGCAGCGCGAAGAAGATCCCTGATCTGGAACCGGACCTCATCATCGTCCTCGACACTGGGGCGTGGAGCCAACTTGAGATCTTGGAGGAGTGGCTGCGGACACGCGCCGATCGAGTCATCGGACTGGATCATCACGCCAGCGGAGATGACGTGGCCCCGCAGCGGGTGGTCGATGCCAGTGCTGCAGCGTGCACGATGTTGGTGCTGCAACTGATCGACTGCCTCTGCATCGAACTCGACACGCTCGTGGCCGAATCGCTCTTCGGCGGACTTGCGACCGATACCGGGTGGTTCAGGCAAGCCAACGCGGATGCCGCCGCTTTCGCCGCCGCGGCCCGTCTGCTCGCTTGCGGCGTCGACAAGGATGGGCTGTACCGCATGATCGAAGAGACCGCCCGACCAGAGCGGTTGGCCCTGCACGCGCGGGCGCTTGCGACGGTGCAGTGGGTGCACGAGGGCGAAGTGGCGATCATGCGGCTGACACGTGCGGACTTCACCGAAACGGGCGGACACCGTTCCGAAGTTGTGGGGCTCGTCAATGCGCCACTGGTTGTGCAGGGCGCAGAAATGTCGGTGCTGCTGGTTGAGGAATCGGAGGGGAGC
>JASMMN010000190.1 GCA_030748155.1 Phycisphaerales bacterium | reverse complement strand
CGGGATGGTTGGATCGAGCATGGTGTTGACGACATCGACGAAGGGAACGCTGGCATTGGCGACCCGCCAAAGGTCGGGTCGCATGTTGAGGACGGCGCCAATCAGCAGGCCGCCGGCAGAGCCGCCTTCGATGGCAATACGGTTGGGGTCTGCCCAGCCTTCCTCGACCAATCCCTCCGCAACGTCGATGAAGTCGGTAAAGGTGTTTGGCTTGTCGTGAAACTTGCCGGTGTCATACCAGTACCGGCCCATTTCACCACCACCTCGGACGTGGGCGACGGCGTAGACGACGCCACGGTCAATCAGTGAGGGGCGCGTCGTCGAGAAATACGGATTCATTGAGGATCCGTAGGCACCGTACCCATACAACAGCATCGGGCTGGATCCGTCGGTGGGGGTCTCGGCCAAATGCATGATCGACACGGGAATCATGGTGCCGTCCCGTGCCGGAATCATGACGCGGGTAACCGCATACCTGGATGCATCCCAGCCGGGCACTTCACGCTGCTTGCGAACATGCCACTCAAGATCATCAATGTCGATATCGACCGTCTGGATCGGTGTAACCGGTGACATGTAGGACATGCGAACAAACGGTGCATCAAACACCTCGTTCTCGCCAGAGACGCGTACGGTGGACACTTGCTCCGGCAATGGCAACACACGCCGCTCAAGGGACAGGGGATCCATGAACTCGATGGCCGTATAGCCCCCCCGCCGCTCGCTCAATACCACAGAATCTTGGAAGGCGGCAATGCCGGTGAGATACACAGTGGGATCGTGCGGCACAAGTTCGCGGCCAACCTTCCCTATCGCACTGTCCCGAACTTCAATCAACCGGAAATTGTCGCCAGCGTCATTGATCCGCACCAGAAAACGATCGCCTTGATGATCCACCTCGTACTCGACGCCATCGGTGCGAGGCAGTATTGATACCGGTTCAGCGTCTGCGTCGCTCGAAGCAATGAATCGGACTTCGGTGGTAAGCGTCGAGTCCAGTGGGATAATGACGCCCGCACCATCAGACAGCCGCGAGACGCCAGCCCAGAATCGCTCATCACCTTCCTCCGCCACCAATGTGTCGCTGGACGTCGGTGTTCCGATGATGTGCCGATACACACGGTTTGGTCGATTGGCGTGGTCGTATCGCAAGTAGTAGAGATTGGAATCATCGAGCCACGCCAGATCAAAGGCCGCCACCTCATCGATTGACTCATCAATCTGCTCGCCAGTCGCGATATTCCTGATGGTCAGCGTGGCGTGTTCGGCACCAGATGTGTCCTGAAGCCACGCCACGAGTTCACCATTTGGGCTGACCGTGATGTTGGTCACCTCGAAGTAGTCATGGCCATCAGCAAGTTCGTTTTCATCCAAGACCACCTGCTCGAGACCGTCCCTCTCGCGAAGCAGAATCGGATAGTCCTTCCCCTGCTTGGTCTGAGACCAGTAGGTCCATCCATCTTCGCCAACCCACGGCACAGTCACATCGTCTTCCACGAGACGACCGAGGAACTCGTTGTACAACTGCTCGCGAAGCGGTTCGAGATGAGCAGTCACAGTTTCGGCGTAGGCGTTCTCGGCCTCAAGATGTTCGATGACCTCAAGATTGTCGCGATCGTGCATCCACACATAGGGATCCACACGAGTAATACCGTGCTCAACGGTCACCTGTGGCGAGATCCGCGCATCTGGTGGTGTTGGTGAGGCCGTCAATGCGACCAAGACGCAGACATGAAGCATGTGATATCTCCTGAGTCCCGCAGTGTAGAGCAGTGGAGCGGTAGCATCTGGAGACTCATGAAGGTGCTTACTTGGAACGTCAATGGACTGCGGGCCGCCATCCGCAAAGGAATCGGCGACTGGATCGATCAAATCGCGCCAGACATCATCATGCTGCAGGAGATCCGGTGCCGACCCGATCAAGTCACCGAAAACGCCGTGCCCTTCCTCGACTGGCGTGCCGTGTGGAATCCGGCGGAGCGACCTGGCTATGCAGGCACGGCTGTTTTCTCACGGATGCCGATGAAACTGCTGCACACGGGAATTGACGCGGAGTCGGATCCAGACGGCCGCGTCATTCGAGTTGACATCAACGGCATCGACTTCGTCAGCGTATACCTTCCAAGCGGGTCATCGAGTGATGCCGCATCAGCGAGAAAAAACGATTTCATGAATGCGTTCGCACCATGGATGAACTCGCTCAAGCGTCGTCGCCGCCCCGTCATCGTCGGCGGCGATCTCAACATCGCCCGGGATGAACGTGACATCTTTCATTGGAAGTCGAATCAGAACACAAGTGGCTTTCTCCCACACGAGCGTGTCTGGATGAATGGGCTGATCGACTCGGGTTGGCACGATCTCGTCCGCCAACACGCAGGTGACACAGATGGGCCGTACACGTGGTGGTCCAATCGCGGGCGGGCTCGGCAACTCAATCGTGGGTGGCGAATCGACTACCTGCTTGGCAACAAACGAGCCGCACAGACGACAGATGCCCCACAGGTCCAACGAGAGGCTGGGCTGGCCATCTCGGACCATGCTCCTATAACCGTCAATTACGGATGAAATCCGCCAAACGAGTGCCACGCACCGACGAAGAGATTCAATAGTTGGCTCTAGCGGAGTTCGCGCCCCCAGTACATCCTTGTGGAGCCCAATCCCCGATGCATTCTTCCAGTTACTTTCTCGCCACCGCAGCCCTGATTACGACTCTCGCCCCTGCCGCTCTGTCCCAATCGTGCCCCACATCAGACGAGTGGGCTGCGTCGGTCAGCGACGGAATTCGGTATGGCAGAGCCGTGGAAATCCAGAATGGTTTTCTGGCTGTCGGTGATTACAGTGCGGATTCCTACACAGGCAGGGTCTACCTCCGAGAGTGGAGTGAAGGTGATTGGGATGAACCACAGATGCTCGATGGGGTCGGAGCGGGCGAGGAATTTGGAAGCCATGTCAGCATCTCTGATGGTTGGATGGTCATCTCCGCACCCCATTACAACGACGGTGCGATCGACCTCTTCAACCATGACGGATCCGAGTGGAACTTCGAAGACTCCTATGAAACCGGACTTGGATACAACTTCCAGCACATGGATCTGTCATATCCTTGGCTGGCCGTCGCCGAGTTGTCGGACGACTCCACCGATCTCCGTGTGAAGATGCTGCAATACGACGCGGTGGGCAATATGTGGTCCGTCATCGAAACACTTGCAATGCCACCCGACAGTGGTTCGTGGACCTTCATCGCATTGGATGGCGATCTGCTTCTGGTTGGACTCCCAGAAGCAGATGTCGGTGTCAATGAGAATTGCGGTACCGTACATTCATACCAACTGAATGCAGGCATCTGGGATTCTCTTGGATACTCCACCATGAGCGAAGCCGATGGGCTGTATGGTCATCTTGTCACAGTGGATGCCGACACAAACACCAGAGCGTTCGCCCAACATGGCGACTATTCCAGTGACACTTACGATGATGCCGTCCTCAGCGTGGACCACTTCAACGGGACGAGTTGGGATTCCGAACCAATATCAGGCTCGCTGCCATGGTCGGCAGAGGGCAGCCAGATCAACTGTGTGGCTCTCGAAGGCGACAATCTTGTGGTTGTGCTGTGGAGCGGAAGCATGGATATCTCTGATGAATGGTCTACGCATCACCTTCAACGCAGCAGTGGTGTGTGGTACTACCAGGGCGTACTCGTCCCGAGTGGGGCAAGTACAAGTCCACGGTACGTTGCCGCCATGGATGACGGCATGCTCGTAATGGACGGATGGAACGACGCGATAGAACGCGCCGTATGGGTGCTTCCCCCAAACGATTGCGATGATACCGGCAAAGCTGACTCTTGCGAGGTACTGTTACCGGGCGCCGATGGCAACGGTGACAGCGTCCTTGACCGCTGCGCATGCCCGGGTGATCTTGACTTCGACACTGACCGCGACGGCAATGACATCGTCGCCTTCCTCTCCCTCTGGGCAGGCGCGACCGCCGCTGGTGATCTTGATGCCGACGGTGAGGTTGGCGTCCTCGACCTGCTGGTGATCCTCACACAATGGGGGGACTGTCCCTAGCGACTGAGAACAACCGGTCCCCCGGAGCCGCGGTGGCTACTATCCCCCCATGCCAACCCTTGTCTGCATTCGACATGGCCAGAGCCGATGGAATCTTGAGAATCGGTTTACGGGCTGGATCGACCAGGACCTCTCCGAGCGGGGCGAGGACGAAGCCAAGGCTGCCGGTCAACTGCTTCGCGACGAAGGATTCGTCTTTGATGCCGCATACACCAGCGTCCTGACCCGCGCAATTCGAACACTTTGGTTTGTCCTGCACGAACTCGATCAGTGTTGGATTCCGACTACCAAGGCTTGGCAACTCAACGAGCGGCACTATGGCGCGCTGCAGGGACTCGACAAGTCCGAAACTGCAGCAGTGCATGGCGATGAGCAGGTACGCATCTGGCGACGATCCTACGACACGCCTCCGCCGCCAATCAGCCGAGACGACCCGATGTTCCCGGGCAACAACCCTCGCTACGCAGATGTCCCCGCCGACCAACTTCCCGTCGGGGAATGTCTCAAGGACACCGTGGCGCGGACCCTCCCCTACTGGAAGGACATCATTCGGCCCCGTGTCGCGGCTGGCGAGCGGATCATCATCGCCGCCCACGGCAACTCGCTGCGGGCGCTGGTCAAGCATCTCGACGACATCTCAGATGAGGACATCACAAGCCTCAACATCCCGACCGGCGTTCCAATGGTGTACGAGTTCGACGACGCGATGAAGGTGCTTGGCCGCCGCTACCTCGGTGACATGGATGCAATCGCCGCGGCCGAAGCAGCGGTCGCGGCGCAAGGCAAGTCACGGGGCTGAGGCTCACTCCCCTCCGAACAACAGATCTGTATATGTCGGCATCGGCCACAGGTCTTCCGGGACACTCCACTCGATCGCATCACAGTGTTCGCGAGCCTTCTCCATGGCAGGGATCAAGCAATCTTGAATGGTGCGAGCATGCGTATCACACGAATCACTCTCGTGCTCAAGTGCCTTGTGGATGTCGCTGAGCACCGCCTCGAGCCCCGTCACGTGGCCGACGAGGTCGTGCAACCGACCACCCGTCGCCGGGCAGTCAACACCGGCGGCCTCGGTGGCTGCGATCGCCGTCGCGAGGTCGGTCTGATACCGCGTCGCTGCTGGAAGCACCATGGTCTCGATCATCTGCAACAAGGTTCGAGCCTCGATGCCCATGGTGTGCACGTAGGTTTCGAACAACACATCGACACGGGCATCGACTTCGGTGGTGCTCATGACCCCGTATTTGGAGAACATGGCGCGAACGTCATCGCTTCGGAACGCGGGCAGCGCATCGGCAGTACCTCGCAGAATCGGCAAGCCGCGCCGAGCCGCCTCTTCGTGCCACTCGACACTGTAGTTGTCACCGTTGAAGATCACGCGATGGTGATCTCGCATCACACCGCCGAGCACTGCGATCGAAGCGGCTTCAACCGAACCGTTGCTGTCGATGTGCTGTTCCATCTCGGTCACGATCCAATCAAGCGACTCGGTGATGATCGTGTTCAGCACGGCGTTGGGCCACGCGACACTGGCCGTGCCACCCACTGCGCGGAACTCGAAGCGGTTGCCGATGAAGGCGAACGGGCTCGTGCGGTTACGGTCGCCCGTAGCTCGCTGCAATGTCGGCACCGCGGTCGTTCCGAGATCCATCTCGGAATCCGCCCGGAAGTCCGCGGTTTCACCCGTCACGAGTTTCTCGAGCACGCGGCCGAGTTCCTCTCCGGTGTAGATACTCAAGATCGCCGGCGGCGCTTCGTTGGCACCGAGACGGTGATCGTTGCCCGCGTTGGCGACCGAGGCTCGCAGGATGTCCGCATGCAGATCGAGTGCCCGAATGACGGCGCACACGAATGTCAGGAATTGCAGGTTGCCTTGACCCGCCTTGCCTGGACTGAGCAGGTTATGACCAGTATCGGTGCTAATCGCCCAGTTGTTGTGCTTGCCTGATCCGTTGATGCCCTTGAACGGCTTCTCGTGAATCAGGCACCGCATGCCGTGCAGACGGGCAACCTTCTGCAGCACACTCATCGTGAGCATCTGGTGATCGCTCGCAAGATTCGACCGTTCGAACAGTGGAGCGAGCTCGAACTGTCGGGGTGCGACCTCGTTGTGCCGCGTCTTGGCGGGAATGCCGAGTTCTAAGAGACGCGATTCGACATCGGCCATGAATGCCAGCACGCTACTGGGAATGGCGCCGAAGTAATGATCATCGAGTTGATGACCCTTCGGCGAATCGGCCCCCATGATGGTTCGTCCACAGAGATTGATGTCCGCCCGCATCGCGGCGAGTTCGTCGTCGAGAAGGAAGTACTCCTGCTCGATACCGAGCGTCGTCGTCACGTGATGCACACCATCGTCGGTGCCGAAGAGCCGCAGTACCCGCATGGCCTGCTTGCTGAGCGCCTCGTCACTTCGCAGGAGCGGCGTTTTTTGATCGAGCGATTCGCCG
>JASMMN010000189.1 GCA_030748155.1 Phycisphaerales bacterium | reverse complement strand
CTTCCAGCAGCGTGCAAGGTCAAGTGGTCGCTTGAGGGGAGTTTCGATGAGATGGGAAGTCTGGAACCTGTTGGCGACGACCCCTTGGCCTTTGAATACGATGCGTATGCAGCCGTCATGGTCCTCGGCGATCCTGACGCTTCGGACCGCGAGGAAGCCCTGCAGCCAGTGGGCGATGTGGGTGGTGTTTGGGACATCGCGGCCGAGGCCGATGGCCGAGTGTTCTGGCCCGAACTCACCGCTGCATTGATGGCGGGCCTTCGGGCGTGCGTCAAGGATGCCGGCCGACTCGGCCGAGTACTGGCATTCAGCTCAAAGGCGAGACCCGGCGTAGCGCACGTGCTTCTGTTGGAGCTTCCGTCGCGATCTGGAATGCTCGAAGAGATCTTCGAGTTGATTTTCGGAAGTGGGGGCAGCACTACCCTGCAAAAGCAGTTCGTCGACGCGGCAATCTCAGTGGTTGATCGAGTGTCGAGCCCTGACCTTGGCAAGCGTGCCGTGTTCGAATCGCTCGCGTGTGCTGCCGGACAGGCCATGGGTACATTCAATACGACGTTGGATTGTGCAACTGCAAGAGCCGTGTTGGAGCAGATCCGCCAAGGTATTCCGCAGGAAGACGATATCCCCATGGGGTGATGTTGACGGTTGGGGGCTATAGCCGGGCGGCGGAGTCTACCGCGACAATTTGCGAGAGAAAGAGGTGCAATCGTGCAACCCAACGAACAACCATACGTCCTATCCAAGTTCTACGGTCGCGAGGGCGAGATGTCTTGGTTGCGACAACTTTTCGAAGACGTCGCAGATGTTGACGAGAAGGGAAGTTCAAGTGCGGGCCGAATATGGCAGTGCTCGTTGCGGATTCTGGCGTTGGAAAGAGCCGCATCGTGCAGGAGTTGTATCACCGGTTGACGGTCAGTTCCCGGTGGGCTCTCCAGCAATGACTCAGGCGATGCCGGCCAGCACGTGCGCCATGGGCGACTGGCACAGGCGACGCTCCGTCGATAGCGTCGGCACAGTGGCTGGGCGTACGTCGTTGTTGTACATCGGGACCGGCGAGGCGTCGGTCATCGCGTGGGCGCCAATCAGGCCGCATGCGGCTTGAGCGCAGCCGTGCGCCAGATGAGACGGTGTGGTCCTGACCTACGATCCAGGGCTCAGGGGGAAGTGCCTTGCTGCCAGCTCCCTTCGGCAAGTCGTTGTTGGTTCAGAACGGCAATCTTCTGCCAGATACGAATGGCCATGCTATTGCAGGCCTGTTCAATCTCGGTGACCTCGTCGATGATGATCCGGTCATTGTGGTTGATGAGGAGTGTCGACGCAATCTTCCCGGCGATCGTGATCGAACGCTCTGTGGCCTCAAGATAGTGAACCCGCTGCGCAAGACTCAGGGAAACCTCGCCGCGATCGATCACAGTCTTGTTGGATTGAAGTTGGTCCATGATCTGCGCCAGCGAGCGGATGTTGTGGAGCACCTTGAGCGGCTTCCGGCGGCGAAGCCATGCCGCAAGCTGCCAACAGACGTAGACACCGAGCGCTGACGAGACGAGATAGTTGAATAACCCATCGAGCATCTCTATTGAGTCATGGAGAGTGACACTTGGCTCCTTCCCAGAGGAGGCGAATCCGGGCCGAAGGTAGAAGAACAGCAGGAGAAAGGTGCAGAGCCCAATCGGTGGAATGCTTGCCAGGCAAGGCCACTTCCAGTGGTTCCGCTTGTCCTTGGCAAGGCGCGAGACGTCCTTCTCCGTAAGCAATTCGAGATTCTCGATCTCCCGAGGTAGTTGTCTCGTGGCAAACTCATCCCGGAGAGCCTGTCGAATCTTCGAGAGTGTCATTCGGAGTTCTTCGAGACTAATCGGGTGTTCAATCGGTTTGGGTTTTTTTTGACTCTTGACCAACGCGAAGTGCTCCTTAGTGGGTGGTTAGAAGTGATGCTGGCGTAGAGAGGTCGTGAGCCATCGGAGGACGCTTGCTGGCCCCGCGGTCATGCCTAGCGAGCGTCGTGTCGCGGCGGAGGCGAAGGGATCGTCCGCTCGGACTCTCGCCGCAAGGCGCCAGGCCGCAGGCGGCGAACATGTGGTGCGGCACTCCGCTGGACTTCGGGCACCGCACGTCAGCGTCTGGGGCTACTGTCGCGGTAATGGTCCCGCGGAGGGTACGGAGCGCCATGGACGATCGCACGGTGGTGGGCCAGTCGATGAGGAGGACGTGCTGGTCGTGCACTTCGCCCTGCCTTGAGCAGAGGGACCAAGCGGTCGCGGCCCCGATGGTGTGAGATCTGAATAGGTGCGACGGATTGTGTTCAGTGGCGGTGCGGAGTTCTGTGGTACTCAGCGTGGATGGAAGGCCCAGATCGCAGAGCGCGTCACGGTGCTCGCACCAAAAGCCAGCGGCGCCGGGAGACAGCGGTGCGGCGGATGCCGGAAGCGCAGTCTGGTCGTCTGCGTCTGCAGGCGACCAGGTGGGGCGGGGCAAAGCGTCCTTGGACCGGATAGTGGTGGGCTGCGGTCCGGCGGGCCGCCGAAACACAATCCGCGTGCGTCCGGTCTCGGAAGCCGTCGCGATGGGCTCAAAGCCGATTCGGGTCAACAGGGAAAGCAGGTCGGGTCTGTCGGTCCACACGTCAGCAATCAGCCCCGCGTGTCCGCCGATGTGCGGCAGCCAGGCGAGGGCATCGAGTAGCGGACCAAACCCCGACGACAGACCGGTCTGCGGGCAGGTGGCCACGTGCACTTCAATCCAATCGTCATCGGGTGGTGGCAGTTGATCCCACGCGACAGCTGCGAGCGGAGTGCCGCCGCGACTGCCAGCCAATGCGATGTTCATTGCTGACGTGTAGGCGGGTATGGAAGCGTGAAACCACTCTGTGTCTTCGCGGCAGGCGGGTTCGTCGTCTGCAAGGGCGACCCGCACAGCGGACCGGCTGTTGACAAGGACAGTCGCATTGGCCGGTCCCACCCTCATCCGCTTGACCCCCGTGCCAGGCATTCGGCGATCGCCCGCGAGATGGGAAGGCCCGTGTCTTCTTCGATCCACATCCACTGGCCGTTTGGGTTGCACTCCAGAAACCACGGTGTGTCATTGTCGTCCACGATGAAGTCAAAGCATCCAAAGTTGAGGTTGAGCTCGCCGAGGTATGCCAGACAGAAGTCGTGCAGGGGAGAAGGCGTCTCGATGGCGGCCTGCGGAATGCCTCTGGTTGACGTATAGCCGGCACGCCAGTCCACGCCGCCCGATGCCGCGTCCATGGCGGTCGAATCGATCTTGCACCAGAATGTCTTTCTGCCCACTGCAGTGATGCGAAGCTC
>JASMMN010000188.1 GCA_030748155.1 Phycisphaerales bacterium | reverse complement strand
CGGTGAAATCGTCGGAGTTCCGTAGACCTCACTGGTCGAAGCCTGCAGGATGCGAGCTCCCGTCGCCTTGGCCATGCCGAGCATGTTGATGACGCCCATCACCGAAGTCTTGGTTGTCCGCACAGGATTGAATTGATAGTGACCAGGTGCTGCAGGGCAGGCGAGGTTGAAGATCTGATCCACATCGGTCACGAAGACCGGATCAATGATGTCGTGTGTAATCAGTTCATAGGACGGATGGTCCAATAAGGGTTCAATCGTCCGTTTGCAACTCGTAAAGAAATTGTCGATGCAGATGATGGTGTTCCCCTCATCGAGCAATCGCCTGCTGAGGTGTGAACCGATGAACCCACCGCCGCCAGTGATGACAATACGCTTTGACATGGGGTGCTGTGTCTCGCTCTTGAGCCCGGAAACCTGCCTTGCAGGCTATCAGATCGGCTTGCCCGGGGTACTTGCCCAATGAAGAGATGGCAGGGATCATCTCGGCATGACCGCCGCATCATCACCGCCGCGAACCACGGTTGGGGCCATGACCGGAACAAGTCTCGACGGCATCGACGCGGCTGTGGTCGCCATCACGGGGCATGGACTCGACATGCGCGCGGAGGTTCAATCGCACGCGGCTGGACCGATCGGGTCGGCGGAGGAAACGCTTCGGCAACTGACAACCGGAGGCGAAGCCTCCGCCAAAGTCATCGCAACCGCCATGAAAGCACTCTCGACACAGACGGCTGCAGTCATGCAGCAAGCCATCGGAGATCACAGCGTCGATTTCGCCGGCGTTCACGGGCAGACAGTGCTGCATGCGCCGCCCTGCTCGTGGCAGTTGATCGACGCTGCGATCATCGCGGACACGCTCTCGTGTCCGGTCGCCTCTCAGATGCGGGGCGGCGATCTGGCCGCTGGCGGAGAGGGCGCGCCGATCACGCCACTGGCTGATTGGATTCTCTTCAGGAGCAATGTCCGCCGCGCCGTCGTGAACCTCGGTGGATTCTGCAACATCACCTGGCTTCCAGCAGGCGAAGACATCAACGGCATCGCCGGCCGCGACATCTGTGTCTGCAATCAACTGCTTGATGCCGCCGCCGCTCAGCGGCTGGGAAGGAATTGGGATGTTGACGGCCAACATGCTGCAACGGGCGTTGCCAACGAAGCCATCGAGAATTCGTTGATGAGTACATTGACCTCGAATGGTCCCACCAGATCGCTTGGAACCGGCGATGAATCGCTGAACTGGCTCGACGAATCCATTGTCCGAGATGCCCCCTCCGACATACTGCTGGCCTCCATGGCGAACGCCATCGGCTCGGCCATCGGAACAGCCGCTGCGGCGAACGCCGATGAGATCATCGTGGCTGGAGGCGGCGCCCATCACCGACCGCTCGTCGCGGCCATCGCATCGGCCTCCGATGTTCCAGTACGACCCTCCAGTGATCTGAATATTCCAATCGAAGCCCGTGAAGCTGCCTGTATTGCGGTACTTGCTGCCCTCGACCGGGATGGCATTCAGGCAACCCTCCCCGTGGTCACCGGACGCCGCGATGGTCCAATGATCAGTATGCAATGGTGCCAACCCATCTGATCAAGCGTAGGATTGGGTGGAGGATCGCTGTTCATGACCCACTCGATCATATCGTTGGCCCTGCTCATCACCATCGCCAGTGGGTCCACCTCTCTGGCCCATCCGCACGAAGCGCAAAGCCCTGCAGACTTCGCCACGCAACTCTCGGCGGCGTTTCAGAACGCGGCGGAGAATATCAAGCCCTCCGTCGTTCGAATAGGAACGGCTGAGGTGGTACCCCACACAACCGGATACCACTGGCGGGTCGGGGTTCCATTCATCGAAGGGACCGGTTCCGGACTCATCATCTCCTCCGATGGATACATCGCGACGAACGATCATGTCGTGGCCGACGCGGACATTATCCTCGTCACGCTGCACGATGGACGTCAGTTCGAGGCCGAAGCGGTTGGACGCGATCATCAGTCCGATCTCGCTGTGATTCGCATCGAGGCCTCGGACCTCAGCCCCGCCACATTTGCCGACCCGGCGACAACGCACGTTGGACAGTGGGTTCTCGCTGTTGGAAGTCCCTTCGGACTCTCGCACTCCTACTCAGCAGGCATCATCAGCGCAACTGGTCGCTCCAACCTCGGACTCAGCAGATTCGAGCACATGGTGCAGACCGACGCGGCCATCAATCCCGGCAACTCAGGCGGTCCACTCGTTGACCTGCATGGCCATGTGGTGGGTGTCAACACCGCCATCAAGACGCTCGCCGGAACCGGCGTGGGCGTCGGCTTTGCGATCCCGGTTGACATGGTGCAGCAAGTGTGTGGCTCGCTCATCGAACACGGCGACGCTCGACGAGGCTTTCTTGGTGTATCACTACAAGATCTCGATCCGGTCATTCGCGAAACCCTCGGCCCAAGTGCATCGCTCTGCCTGATCAGCCGGGTCTACCCAAATCTGCCCGCTCATGCGGCCGGTCTGCAAAGGGGAGACATCATCCAAGCCATCAATGATCACCCGATTCGCAGCAGTGCCGAACTGATGCATGCGATTGCGGTCCTGCCACCAGGCGACACGTGCCGCATCACGTTCAAGCGAGGCGACACGATCGATACCGCAGCAGCGACGTTGGCGCGGCGTACCGAGCGTCAGAGACCGTAGACCTCGCCGAGTTTGGTTTCGAGATAGGTCATCAGGTGATCGGCCGAGAGCGGCTTGCCCGTCACGACCTCGCACAGGTCAGCAGGGAGGTATCGACGGCCCTGCTGGTGGATCTTCTCGTTGAGCCACGTCTTGAGCGACTCAAACTCGCCTTCGGCAAAGCCGTCTTCGAGGCCAGGGATCTCCCTCTTGGCCGCATCGAAGAACTGCGCCGAGTAGAGGTTGCCCAGCGTGTACGTCGGAAAATAACCCATCGACACCATGGACCAGTGGATGTCCTGCAAGCAACCTTTCGAGTCACACGGCACTTCGATACCGAGGTAGTCGCGGTACTTTTCGGCCCACGCCGTTGGCACATCGCCGACCGCCAAGTCACCCTTGAGCAAGGCCCGCTCGAGTTCGAAGCGGATCATGATGTGCATGTTGTAGGTGGCCTCGTCGGCTTCGACGCGGATGAAGTCGGGGCGGACGATGTTGGCGCCGCAGTAGACGATGTCCAGATCGAGCGACGAAGCGTCGCCGCCGAAGTACTCGCCCAGTTTGGGGAAGCACCACTTCCAGAACTGGTGTGAGCGGCCGACCTGGTTCTCCCACAGGCGGCTCTGCGACTCGTGGATGCCCAGTGAAACGGCCCTCCCGAGCGGAAGTCCAGTCTGATCCTGACGCAGGCCCTGCTCGTAAATCGCGTGACCGCACTCGTGCATGGTGGAGCCGAGGGCGTCGTTGACGTTGTTCTCGTGGAACCGTGTGGTAATCCGAACGTCCTTGGGATGAAAGCCGGTGCAGAACGGATGCGTCGAAATATCAATGCGACCGCGTTGGAAGTCAAAGCCGATATTTGAGGCCACATCGGTCACAAATGCCTCCTGTTTGTCGATTGGCAAACAGAGTTCGTTAAAGGTGTTGCTCGGCGATGTACTTGAGCCCATCAGGCGATCGAGCAGACCTTGCAGCCGATCACGCAGCGGCGTAAAGACCGATTCCACCCAAGCTGCCGTGCAGCCCGGCTCATAGTCCTCGGCGAGCGCATCCCACGGCTCGCCGCCGTCGGCCCAACCGAAACATTCGGCCTTGCGGCGAAGCAGGTCCACAACCTGCTCGAGGTATGGCTGAAACTGCGTAAAATCATCATTTCGGCGAGCCTCGGCCCAGTGGTGCTGCGCCTGTGAGGCGAGCATGGCTTCTTCGGACACGAGTTCAGACGGAATTCGGGTCGCCCGGTCATAGTCATGCCGCAGACGCTTCAACGTGACGGCTGAGTCTGATGCCGGGTCCTCGGTGAGTTCGCCCATCTGTTCGCACTCGACAAGCAGATCTCCCACTTCCTTGGATGTCCCCTTCTCGTGGGCGAGTCTGGCCAGCAATGCCAACTGTCGCCCACGCGGCTCGATGCCTTCCGGAGGCATCTTGGTTTCCTGATCCCAGTGCAGCACAGAACAGCAGGAGCCCAGCGTACTGGCCTCGGTGACCCGGTCGGTCAATGACTTCCAAGTCGGGTGTGCCGTTGTCGCGGTGCTGGTCGTACTCATGGTGCGGTGCCTTTCTTCTCAAGGGACCGCACAGCCTAGCACGCCGCAGGAGCAGGCACCCCCTCCGCCGCTCCGCGGCACCTCCCCAAATGGAACAGCGGAAACCCCCTCCGCCGCTCCGCGGCACCTCCCCCACTTGCGTGGGGGGGGGGAATTTCGGAAGGCCGCTCCCCCGCTGGCGTAGTCCGCTCACCCGCTTGCGAAGTCCGCTCACCCGCGTGC
>JASMMN010000187.1 GCA_030748155.1 Phycisphaerales bacterium | reverse complement strand
GTCGATCCATCCGACTTGGAAGCGGCGACGACGCCACCCTGGACCACCAACTACACGATGCGGCGGCGGAGCGGCTCGGCGATTCGGCACCGCCACACCGGATCGCGGCCACCATGCTGCCGAGCGAATCCGCGGACGATGTTCGGTTCGGTGTCGCCGTCGCGTGGCCCGAGCGGCATCCCATTCGACTGCCCGCCGGAGTCGAGAACGTCATTGGCGTGCCGGACGTTGTCGGGCTGCTCTCACTGATGGGCGAAACCAGAGCCGACTTGCCACTGATCTGGCACGACCCTGCCGACGGCAGCACCGCAATGGCGTTGGCGGGGCTGGGGCGTCTGGCGGTTCGTTCCACCCACATCGCCGAGTTCTCGGGACCCGATGCGGCCAGCCGGCTGGTCATCGAGTCTGCCATGCAGGCAAATTGGCCGCTGGAGGAAGCTCGCTCGCTCGCTGCTCATGTTGAAACATCAGCGGCCGATCAGCCATTCCTCTCGCTGCCCGAGTCGGCCAGATCGGCGATCAAATCGCGATGCAGTGGCGCGACCCTGGAAGACACCGCCCTCTTCGGTATTGCGATTGCGTGCGCCCTGGCGACCACCGATGACCTCGCTCCACTCACCGTACTCCGTCCCTCCCTTCCAAAGCACGAGCCAACCTTCGGTGAGCGTGCCTATGACACCTTGTCCGAGCCCTCTGTCGCAGCGAGACTGGCTGCTCTGTTCATACTGGTTCTACTCTTCGGACCGATGGTCGCCAACGGCATCCGATACGGACTACTGCGGCTCGCCCACGGAAGCCTCGACGATGCCGTCACCACTGCGGCCATGGTCGAGCAGCGGAACAAGATGTACGCCCAACTCGGCAGCGGATCCATCCCCGTCACCAAACTGCTCGCTGACATCGCCGCATCCACTCCACTGGGAATCAAAATAGACCGCGTCAAGATGAGCGCAGGCGAGCCGGTGCGAATCAGCGGCGAGGCGACGGCCTTCGAGGGGCAGTCCGCTGCCGAACTCATCGGCACGATGAAGTCGCAGATGCAGGCTTCACGCGTTTTCAAGGACGTCACAGTCGACTGGGAGGCGCAGAGCAACCTCGGCATGCGGTCCTTCACGTTGGACGCCACGATTGGATCCGCCACCATTCGCCCAAACTACGCCGAGGAACAAGATTTCGCCGCTTGGACACACCAGCAGCGACGGTACAAACTGCCCACCACCACCGAGGGTGGCCCCGCCCCGAGACGCAGCCTCGCAGCGACCTGGAAACCAGACCAAGCAACCGCCGGAGATACGTCCACACCATCATCAACTCCGCACGCAAGCGGCTCTGGAAGTGTCGCTTCGGTGCCTGGTGGACGCGTCGATCGAGTCCCCCCGGACGATGGAAGCGTACCGCCTCCCACCTCGCTGAACGGCAACACGCCCGATGTGCCCCGCAGAACCGACTCGACCGGCGGCGGCTCCAACCGGCCCGACCGTGGCGGTCGTGACGTATCGGCTGGCGACACAGGTTCGCGCAGCATTGCTGGCGAAGGCGCCCGCAGCGGTGACCTCTCTGCGGAGGACCTCGGGGCGATCCCGGAGATTCTCAGCGATGAACAGATCGCGACCCTCAGCCGCGCGGAGACGCTTGCCAAGGTCAATGAAGTCACCGCCGCCCGAAAGCGGGTAACCGATCCAGATCTTGACAAACAACTGCACGATTATTGGAAACGGCTCTTCGCCCACCTCCGTGAAATTCCCAGAGAGGACGGATCGTGAGTACCAGCAGCCAGTTTGCCCAACGCGTCCGTCAGGAGTTCGAGCGAATGTCCCGCAGTGGGCGGATGATTGCGTTGCTCGGAGTCGGGCTGGTGGTGGTGTTGTTCTGGTCTGAGTTGATCGCCCCGATTTCCGCGAGTTGGGGCGACGCTGCAGATGAGATCAGTAATCAGGTCGCCCGGGTCGATCGAGCCGCCACGCAGGCTGCTGCCCAGCGAGCCAATGTCGTCGCATACGGGCCGATGGTGTCACCCACGCAGCGGGGCACCGAGTCGCAGGCCATGCTCGAAGCGGTCAATGCCATCATGGATGATTTCGGTATCCGCGCCTACGAGTTCAACGAGTCATCGAGCACCGCCAAGGTCGGGGGCAGCACGCTGACGGGCATCGATCGCATCAAGGCCACACTCAAGTTCGAGGCACCGGAGGAGAAGGCCATCGAAATCCTCGGCGCTCTCGAAGACAGTCCGAAACTCGAGAGCATCAACAGCGCCCGCGTACAGCAGGGTAAAAGTGGTGGGC
>JASMMN010000186.1 GCA_030748155.1 Phycisphaerales bacterium | reverse complement strand
ACTGGCGAATCTCGGGGCCGTCCTTGAGCATCGGCTCACCTTCCCAGATGATCGCTGTTTCGTCGCCATGGCCGAGATCGATGATGCGATCGACACAATTGTGACAGGCGTTGATCTTGCCACCGGAGAACCACCTCGCGTCCGGGCAATCCCATTCCAACACGGTGTCCCACTTCTTGAACCAGCCAAGTTCGTTGGCAACCGCCGCCCAGAAGTCCTCGCTGTTCTCGAGACTCTGGCGGTGGAGTTCGTGATACATCTCCATCGACTCCACCCATGCGCCGCCCACGCGGTCCTGAAAGTCTGCCGGTGGCTCGAATACCCGCTCTTCGTGCAGAACAGATTCGATACCTGAACGATCGGACATGCTGAACCTCCTGATCTGAGATCCGCAGCGTATCGGATGCTTGGCTTTACCGTCGCTTTCGCTTACCGCCCTTGCGCTTGCCTGATCGTTTCTGCTTGGACTTGCCGCCACGGCGAGGTTGTGGACTGCGAGGGAGGTCGGCAGCGGTTCTATCCGGGCGTTGTGTGAGCATCAGATCGAGGTGACGGCTCGCCGGATCAACCCGGATGACCTGCACAGTGATCGGGTCACCAATGGAGATGACCGACCCGCTGCCCTTGGCGATCATGCGACCCTGTCCTTCGATCTCCACCCACCGCTCGCGCCTGGAGGTACCGAAGTTCTCCCAGGTGATCTGACCGTCCACAAGGAATCGGTCGAGCGAGACCCACATGCCACCGGCGTTGAAGCCGCTGATGACAGCGGACAACTCATCGCCAAGGTAGTGCTCTGAGATGTGCTGCAACACGAGAAACTCCCGCAGGCTCCGTTCGGCTGCGGTGCTGTTCTCTTCTGTGTCGCTGCAGTGGCGACCAAGCGCGATGAGGATGTCCTGGGGCAGCAACCGATCATCGTCCTGCATCCGACGCTCGAGTTCCATTCGCTTGCGACCAGTAAAGCGAATCGAACCGTTCTCGGTCTGGTCGAGGTAGGCCTCGAGACCGCGGTGCACATTCAGATCGGGATAGCGACGAATCGGAGAAGTGAAGTGCGCATAGTGATCGCTCGCAAGTGCAAAGTGACCGACGGCGGTTGGACTGTACTCGGCCTTGGTGAGCGTACGAAGAACAGCGAAATGAACGGCTCGTGCCGAGTCGTGACCTCGCGTGGCATCAAGCAGTTGCTGCAAGTCATGGCGGGTCGGATCATCCGGCACCTTGAACCCTACAGCAGCGGCCATGGTCCGGAGACTCGCCAGATCCTCAAGGGCCGGCTCTGGGTGGATACGGCGCAACACACCGGCGTTCAGGGTGTCGAAGAGTCTGGCTACAGCCTCATTCGCTTCGACCATGAACATCTCGATGATGGTGTGGGTAAAGGCATCGTCTTCTTCCTGCACGTCGGACACCCGACCCTCGTCGTCGAACGACAACACCGATTCGGGTAGATTCAGGACGATCATGCCGGCTCGCTGCCGACGCGTGCGAATGACCCGTGCGAGCCGATCGGCTTCTTGCAGAGCCTTCAGTACCGACTCGCTCGGTTGCGTATCGGTACGCGATTCCCCCCTTGCCGCCTTGGGGTCGCCGTCGATGTAGGTCTGCGCTTCGAGATAGGTGAACCGTTTGTTGGAGTTGATGATGGTGGCACGAAACCGCGTCCCCTGCACGCGGCCCTTTCGGTCGAGCTGGACAAAGACGCTCTTTGCGCAGCGATCGACACCTTCCTGCAGCGAGCAGACACCGTTGCTGAGGACTTCAGGAAGCATGGGCAGCACGAGCCTCGGTAGATACGTACTGTTGCCACGGGCGCGGGCCTCGTCATCGAGTGGTGTTCCGGGCCGGACGAAGTGCGCCACATCTGCAATGTGAATGCCGAGCTCCCACTCTTCAATCACGTCGTCCCAAGTCAGTGAAATGGCATCGTCAAAGTCCTTCGCATCAGGGGGGTCGATGGTGAAGGTCACCTGATCCCGCAGGTCCTCGCGCCCATCGCCGACTTCGTCCACAAGGTTCGCAGCGTCGCGGGCTTCATTCATCACTTCCGGCGGGAAGTCCGTGCGGAGTCCATGGGAAGCGATCACGGCAGCGGTTTCGACATCGGGCTCGCCGGCCTCACCGAGCACTTCGGTGACGACGCCCTCGCCGTAATAATCACCGTCCGGCGGTACAAGCAGGTCAAATACGACCTTGTCGCCCACCTTGATGTTCTTGGCTCCAGGGTCGCGAATGATGATCGGATCGCGAAGTATGCGACCATCAGGCTCTACGAGCCATGTACCACGCTTGTGGGAGACGGTACCTGCGAAAGTGATCTGTCCCTGCTCGATGACGGCCAGCACACGACCAGCGGGCGAGCCACCCTTCCAGCCTCGTCGAGCAGCGATTCCGCACCGTACCCGGTCCCCGCTGATCGCCCCATTGGCAGCCCCGATCGGAATGAACACATCGCCCTCCCGCCGAGGTTCATCGGGTACGACGAATCCGAAGCCCCGACGCGTTTGCCGGTAGATCCCAACGACCTCATCGCCCATCGCGGGCAACCGCACACGCTCGTTGGACTCCTCCACCCGCCCCTGGTCCACCAACATCTGTACCGCCTCCCGCAGCACATCCTTGTCGTCCCCCTCGGCCCGAAGGGCGCGAGCGAGATCATGGATGGACGCCCTTCGGCCGTCTTCGCGGGCGAGATGATCGAGAATCCGTGCGGTATACCTCAGCGGCATGGGGCGGGATCGTATCAGGCGGCTACGTCGCCAGCGCGGCAGCGCAAGAACGTGGCAGAACAGCAGGGAAAGTAGAAGCGGTCATCGATTCGTGAATCCCTCGCGGCGAAACTGTGTCCTAGTTGCATGCGCCCCAGTTGGCCATCACAGCCAGCAGATCATCGATGTCGACGATGCCGTCGCCATTGAGATCTTCCGTGGGGCATGCCGTGCATCCCCACGCGGCGAGCAGTTGCAGCATGTCGTCAATCGCCACTTGCTCGTCGCCATCGAAGTCTGGAAGGCACTGGCATGCATCCGGCATTCCGTCGTTGTTGACATCGTCGCATGTATCGACGAAGCAGTTCCCGCCGAGATCCTGCCATGACCATCCGTCAATATGCGTTGGCACGTTGTGACAGAAACTCGTCAACCCCGCCGCGGGATTGCATCCGTTGGTCGAACTGAGGATTCCGCCACCCTCGATGTCGGCGGTATTCTCGCTGACCAGGCAGGCGATCAGGTGTGGCCTACTGAACTGGAGACACCAAACGCCTCCTCCTCGCTGCGCATGATTCCC
>JASMMN010000185.1 GCA_030748155.1 Phycisphaerales bacterium | reverse complement strand
GAACGAGTCTCTGCTGCGCTCAGTGGCGGAGACTGAATCGGGTGAAGTTCCGAGGCGATGCGATAGACCGGTGGAGATCCGGGCTTGATGTGAAGATCACTGGCGTCGTGATCCCGCATGGCCTTGAGCAGGCGTCGCAAGTCGAGATGATCATTCATCAACGGCCTCCTTTCCGCGTGGCGGAAGGCCTTCCTCACATCGCACTGTACACAGAACGGACGATGAGTGGTCAGGAAAGCAGATCATCGGGGGAATTGATGTTGTGGAGTTCACATGCTGCCGGAGGAGGAAGCAAATCGACATCCATCGTTTCGAGCCATCCACCCACCGCCCGTCGACCCGTACTTAGGAAGGCGGTAATGCTCCCAAGCACGGAAACGTCGAGCGCCAACGGGAGTTGCAAGGGCGTGGATGGGTTGTCCGAACTGCGTAGCGCGGCAACCGGTGCGGTTGAACCGAGCAGTTGTTCGATTGTGGCGGCGGTGAGCGATGGCATGTCGCACGGAAGCACGATCCACCTCGAGGCCTTGCCGCTGGCGAGAACGGCTTCGATGCCCGCAAGTGGACCGAATCCAGTGTGGGCAGGAAGGTCTGCAATATGCTCCATCCCGGCCATGGAGTGGTCTGGTCCCGAGACAACGACGAGTTTGCAGCAGTTGCGCACCAGATCGATCATTCGCATGCCCATCGGCACGCCGCTGATGTCAACATGTTGTTTGGGTGAGCCCATCCGCGTGCTTCCGCCGCCCATGAGGACAGCGGCGGCGGTTGGAGCCGGCGAGGGTCGAGTGGTCATGGACTGAGCGTATCAGGCTGCCCGTGGGCCATCATCTTCGGCATCAAACCAGCCGAGGCATCCCAGTCGCGTGGCCAGGGCCTCGATCCGACGATCACATGCGCTGCGGAGTCTTCGTTGTCGCGCCGCGGGCGGATCCATTGCCCGGGCCTGCTCGCGGGGAAATGGCAGCGGTCCGAGTGAATCGAGTTGGAGATGGTCGTGGATGCGAATCATGGGCAATTGCCTCAATGGGGGCTATAAGGAAGATCGGGTGGGTTGGGGTGGCAGTTCAGGCTTCTTTGGGAATCGGCGGTACCTCCCAGTTCGCCCCTGCGGCGGCAGCATGACCCGCACAGGCCAACGTCCGATAGGAATGCTTGGTGCTACGATGCGATGCTCGATGACCATGCTCGATACGAACAATGTGATCAGATGTTCGGACCCGCTTCTGGCCGCTGTTGCCTCCAAAGTGCAGCGAGGCGATCGGCTGAGCTGCGAGGACGGATTGGTGCTGTACGAATCACCCGATCTGTGGTCTGTGCTCGGTCTGGCAAACCTCGTGCGGCGTCGGATGCACGGGAACATCGCGTGGTACAACGTCAATCGCCACCTGAACTACACGAACGTCTGTGCGCTCTCTTGCCACTTTTGCGCGTTCCATCGAAAGCGGGGCGACGAGGGGGCGTACGAGTACACAATCGACGAGATCCGGGAAGAAGCCCGGAAGGCCATTGCCGCAGGCGCGACCGAATTACATGTCGTCGGCGGCCTGCACCCCTGGCACCCGTTCGAGTTCTACACCGACATGCTTCGGGCGATCCGCGAGGAGGCGCCTCGGCTGCACATCAAGGCCTTTACCGCTGTCGAAGTTGTGCATCTGGCGAGAATCTCCAAACGCGGTCGCGACGGTGCCGAAGGCATTCGTCAAGTGCTTCTCGAACTCAAGGAGTCCGGGCTTGATTCTCTTCCCGGCGGCGGCGCAGAAGTCTTTGACGAGCGGGTTCACGACGAGGCATTCAAGGACAAGATTCGCGGCGACGCGTGGATGGATGTACACCGTATTGCGCACGAACTCGGTATTCATACCAACGCGACCATGCTGTACGGCCACCTCGAAGGTCGGATGGAACGTCTGCGGCACATGGAATTGCTGCGTGGTCAGCAGGATGCGACGCTTGTGCCTTGGGCGGATAGCCAGGGCATCAAGACCAATAACCAGCAGGTCGTATTGACCGGTCCCGACGCGTGCTATCCGGGAATGCGCGTGCCGACCGTTGATACGTGCGACACCGGCTACTACCAGACCGTTGTTCCACTGCCCTTCATTCCCGACGACAGCGTGCTCGAGCGTCTGTACGGGCCGACCGGGCTCGAGAACATGCGAACGCTCGCGATCGCCCGGCTGATGCTCGACAACATTCCCCACATGAAGACCTTCTGGATCATGCAGACGCTGCCTGCTTCGCAACTCATGCTCGAAATGGGCGGTGCCGACGATATTGATGGCACGGTTGTGTGGTATGACATTACGAAGGTGGAAGGTGAAG
>JASMMN010000184.1 GCA_030748155.1 Phycisphaerales bacterium | reverse complement strand
GGTAGCGTCTCGTAGGATGCCGCTCATGGCAGAGGTGTTCACAGCAGACCGAGGCGACACGCTTGTCCGGCTCAAGGCGGTCCCGGGGGCAAGCCGTGATGCCATCGCCGGGCTGCTCGGTGATCGGCTCAAGGTCCGCATCAGTGCTGCTGCAGAAGGCGGAAAGGCGAATAAGGCGATCTGCCGACTGCTTGCCGGAGCGACCGGCACCGCCGTGACGATCGAAACTGGTCACGGCAGTCCGCTCAAGACCGCTCGCGCAAACGGCGTGTCTCCAGATCAGGTGGCCGATGCGCTCGACGTGTCCTGCTGAGGAGACCCCATGTCGTCATCCCGCCGCCGCCGGACGATTGCAACCACGGTGATGAACGCGAAGAACACGAGGCTTCCGATTGCGGCGAGACCAAGTTGCGTGCGGATGGTCGGCCAGGCGGCAGCGGCGGTCGCGGGCACCGCGAGTGTGAGCAGGAACAGCGTCCCGCTGAAGGAGAGCCGCCCGACGAAACTCTGAAGCGAGAGGTACGTCGCGCGGAGTTTGGTTGGAATCGACCCGGTCACGGCTGCGTTGAGCGGCGGTGTCATCAGAGCGCGTGGGCAGGATCGAAGCAGCAAAAGCACCACGATCAGCGGACTGAGCCAGAGTGACATCACGCCGATCGTCACCACCTGCAGCGCCATGGCGATCAGCAGGACGCCCCACAAGCCGACGCGGTTGCGAATACGAATACTGCGAGCGCCGACCAGTGAGGCCAGCCAGAACGTGACCGCCACATGCAGGCCGGTCACCAGCGGCGTGGATGCCGTATCGAGCCCGTCCTGACCAAGGACCGCCTCGATGTAGGGCTGGAAGTACTCGTAGGGCACGTGATTCAACACCAGCATCATGGCTGCGAAGACGAAGAGCAGCAGCAGGGCTGGCGATCGCCACTGCGCCAGACAGCTGCCTGCCTGAGTCAGGACATTGGCGCTGGTGCGGGCGTCTTCGCCTGCGGATGGCTCACGCATTCGCAGGATTATGATCACCATCACAGCGGCGACGATGAACGAGCAGGCGTAGGGCAATCGCAGGTCGATGGCGGCCACACCGCCACCAATGAGCGCAGCGCCAGCGGCACCGAGAAATCGACGTTTGGCAGCTCGGGCTTCTCGGTCTGCAAACTCGTGGACCAAGCCGCATGCCGCAAGCGAATCGTGGTGGAGGGCCGTGTCGGTTCCGCTTCGAAACGCGACGCCCGCAGCACGGAGTCCCTGTCCGATCGCAAAGAACACGAAGAGCGGCGAACCCATAAGCTCACCAACGAAGATCCACGGACCAACAAAGAGCATCAAGTGGCTGATCGCCATGAGCGACGCCCCAACGAGCATCATCGGCCGGCGTCCGAGCCGGTCGCTGAGCCATCCACTTGGCACCTCAATGGTCACGACTGACAAGAAGTAGATCGCCTCAAGCGAAAGCACCGCATCCAGCGGCAAGTAGGCCGCGAAGTACAGGAAGAACACCGGAACCCAGAATGATGCCTCTGCAAGCGTGGCGTACCACAGATACAGATCGGCGGTTCGGCGGTTGGGCTCGGCGGTCATGGGAAGTGCACGATAGCCATTCGACCCGACTGGTAACGCCGTTGACGTGTGGGCAAGGGCTTGCAGAATCGCGACTGCGTGGGCGTCTGATACGACCGCGGATACATCAGTCGTCGGGTCGGGATTCGGCGAAGAGGAGCCGCCAGCCGTGGCGGCAGTCTTCTACGACGAGGTAGAGGGCAGGCACCAGCAGCAGGATGATGAAGGTGGCGAAGAGGACGCCGAAGCCAATTGAGATGGCCATTGGCACGAGGAATCTCGCCTGCATGCTGGTCTCAAAGATCATCGGCGCGAGGCCGAAGAAGGTCGTGACGCTCGTGAGCAGGATCGGCCGGAACCGACGGATGCCAGCGGTGCACACTGCGTCGAGGACAGGCTGATCGGGATTCGTGTCGCGGTGCTTGTTGGCGGTCACAACCAGCACGAGTGAGTCGTTGACGACCACGCCGCTCAGGGCGATGATTCCGAACATGCTGATGATGCTCAAACCATACCCAAGCAGAATGTGGCCGATGATCGCACCGATGACGCCGAAGGGAATGGCTGTCATCACAACCAGGGGCTGCGCGTACGACTTGAAAGGGATCGCCAGCAGCGCAAAGATGCCGAGCAGCGCCATCACGTAGCCGACGCCGAGTTTCCCGAAGGTATCCCGCTGATCTCGCTGCTCACCTTCGAACGACCACCCGAGCCCCGGGTACCTGGAAGCGATCGTCTCGGGAAGCCGCTTCTCCAGGTCCGCTGCAATCTGGTTGGCGTTACCGACCGCGTCATCGATGTCGGCCGTGACCGACACAACGCGGCGTCCCTCCTCGCGCGTAATCGCCGTGTAGGCTCGTCCGGGGGTGATCTCGACCGCCTCACCGAAGGGTACCTCCCCGCCGGATGGCGTCCGAAGCATCAGGTGTTCGATGGTGTCGAGCGTGCGCCGCTCGGATTCGGGCAGGCGAACCATGATGCGAACCTCGTTGCGGCCCCGCTGCTGCCGAATCGCTTCGGCACCGTAGAAGGCGTGTCGCACTTGCCGCGCAACACCCGCTGCAGTGAGTCCATACGCTTTGGCCTCCGGCGTCAATCTGAAGTCAAGCTGCGCCTTGCCTGTGGCAACACCGCTATCGACATTCCTGGTGCCCTGATAGCCCGCCACTTCCTTGGCCACATCGACTGCAGCAGCATCGAGTACGTCGCGGTCTGCATGGGTGAGCTGGACATCCAGAGCGGCATCCGCCCTTCCAATCCGGGAATCCAGAACAAAAGACTCGACACCTGCAATCGCCCCTGCCTCGTCCCGCCAGCGTTGTGAGAACTCCTTCCCCGTGATTGCGCTGCCCGGTTCCACTTCCAGCATGGCCGAGATGGTCGATGTACCGCCACCACCGCCACCGCCATGGGGTCCGAACGCGCTCAACGCTGCGCCGATCGTTGAAATGTGTCCCGGAACGGACGAGTCATCCCCCAAACCAGCAATCACGCGATCCGCCGCCGACATCAGCTGGTATCGCACACGCTCTGCTTCAGCGCGGGACACGCCGACCGGGAGCCTGATCCGTGCCGTCACGACACCAGCGTCGATGTCTGGCATGAATGTGAATCCGATATGACCCCCGCCCACATAGCCGATGGCCGTGGCCAACATGGCAAGGCCGATTGCAATCGTGATGACTCGATGCTTTGCAGCGGCGTAGACTGATGGCCGATACACGCAGTTGATGTACCACTTGAGCGCCTTACCGAAGACCCGCGATGGATACGACACGACACGCCAGAACAGCGTGTCCGCACCTTCGTGGGCCAGATGCGCCGGCAACACGAAGATCGATTCGATGAGCGAGACGAAGAAGACCGCAATCGTCACCGCCGGTATCTGCATGAACAGTTTGCCCTCTCCGCCGGGTACGAAGAACATCGGCAGGAACGCCACCATGTTCGTCGTGACCGCAAAGAAAACGGGGCCTGCGATTTCTCTTGCACCCATGATTGCTGCGTCGAGCGTACCCATGCCCTCCTGCCGCTTCTCGTAGATGTTCTCACCGACCACGACGGCGTCATCGACGATGATGCCCAGCGTCACTAGGAAGGCGAAGAGCGAGATCATGTTGATCGATGCGCCGCTGAGTGGCAGGAACAGGAACGAGCCGAGAATCGAGATTGGGATGCCCAGCATCACCCAGAACGCGAGCCGCGGCTCAAGGAACAACCCGAGCATCAGCAGGACCAGCGCCAGGCCGATAAACGCGTTTCTCAGCAACAGATCGATTCGTTCCTGATAGATCTCAGAGTCATCGTTCCAGATGCCGATGTCCATGCCACGGGGAAGTTGACCCTGATACTCCGCAAGCCAATCTCGCGCAGTTCGTGACACCGAAATCGGTGTCTCGTCGCCAACACGAAAGACTTCGACCAGCGCAGCAGGCTTGCCGTTGACCCACGCAGCGAGGTCGATGTCACGGAACCCTTCCCGGATGTCTGCAACTTGGCCGAGCGTCACCGTCGTTCCGTCGGCCCGCGTGATAAGCGGCAGCCCCTCAAACTCGCTGGCGTAGTTCCGCCGCTCTGTGGTGCGAAGGAGTACCTCGCCCCCCTCGGTCCGAATGGAGCCAGCAGGCAGTTCGGTCGCCCCCTGCTGAATCGCCAGAGCGACTGCATCGAGCGTCAGCCCATACGCCCGAAGACGCTCGTCCGGTATCTCGATGGCGATTTCGAGAGGACGGATGAACTTCAACTCCACCTGCGTGATTCCAGGTTCGGACAGCAGTGAGTCTCGCATGTGTTCGGCGCGATCGCGAATCACCTGCTCATCGAAGTCGCCAGACACGGCAAGCGAGACGACGCGGTTTCTCGTGGACAGCAGTTGAACTCGGGGACGCTCGGCATCCACCGGGAAGGACACGATGCCATCGACGGCGTTCTGTACGTCCTGCTGCGCCCGGGCATGTTCCGCACTGAGCAGGAGCTCCGCGTTGACCGAACCGAAGCCCTCACCGGCGGTGCTTGTGACACGCTTGACGCCATCAAGACTGCTGATCGCATCCTCGATGGCCAGCACGATCCCCTGCTCCACTTCCTCCGGGCTGGCACCGGGGTATGCAACCGAGACCGACACCATGTCGATCGTGAACTCGGGGAAGACCTCCTGCTTCACACGACCACCAATCACGATCCCGCCGACGACGAAGAAGACCATCAACAAGTTGGCGGCCACCGGATTCCTCGCCATCCATGCGATGGCACCCGTTCGCTGCGAGGGGAGTTCCCGAGGGGCTTTCATTCAACGACTCCGCGCTGAATCAACATCCCCGGTGCGACGGCTGGAATGGGACTCGAAATGATCGATTCTCCGCTCGCCAGATCAACGCGTGCAAACACCACATCCTCACTGCCGCCGACCACCTCAATGTCGCGGATGATCAGCCTGCCGTCGGAGCCGGCAATCCATACGCGGTTGCCCTCGCGAACCACCCCTCGTGGAATCGATCGAACGCCGATGGCCAGTGGTCCCTCCAGTCGCACCTGCACATACGACTCAAGCAGCAGCGGCACACTGCGGTCATGCGCCTGCTCAAGTGGTCTTGGCACGGTGATCAAGACACGGGCAAGCCGGCCCAGTGAGTCCACGCTGCCGGTCAAACCCGAGACAACGCCGTCGTATTCCACGACCGATCCGCCTCCGGTCGCGACCGACACGATGGCCGACCGCGGCTCCTCCTGCCCAATGGTGAGTCTGGCGACATCGCCCAGCGGGACACCGATTTCGACCCAGAACTCGTCGGTTCCAACCAAGGTGCCAAGCGGTGTACTCGCGGAGACGACTTGGCCGACCTCCGCCGATTCCGTCATCACCATGGCGTTGAACGGGGCCGCAATGGAGGTTCGCTCAAGTGACAATCGCGCCTGTTCCACACGGCTCAACGCCGATCGGAGGGCTGCCTGTCTCTCGGCCAGATGTGGCGCCCGGAGGGCCATCCGGCTCGCTCCTTCCGCCCCGTCCATCTCGTCCCCGAGAAGTTCCCAGTCACGTTTCGCCACGCGCCCCCGGCCCTCTTCAAGTTCCAGGTTGAATTGGGCCGTTTCCAGTGTGGCTTCGGCTTGCTGCAAGGCGTATTCGTAATCCCGCCGGTCAATGCGAACCACCTCATCACCTGTGCTGAATACGCCTCCGGGAACGAAGTTCGCATCCACATGGGTCACTCGACCACTCACCTCCGCGCTCAGAGAGAGCGTCCGCGACGGCCTCACGGTCCCCCACGCGATGACGTCGAGGGTCCTGTCCACCAAAGGGGTTTCAATCACCCGCACCATCGCGGCCGCCTCCGACACGGGGATGAGTTCCGGGGAGGGTTTGCTGCTGAACAGCATCCAGCCGGCCCAAAGGCCAGCGGCCAGAATGAGCGGTGGCACCACAAGCCGGATGAACATGGCCAGAGGTCTCAGGGCGCGCACGACGGGACTCATACTTCGTTCTCCTCTTCTCCCGGCGGGCCTGCCCGCCGCTGGAGTTCGACGCCCATCGGTGGCGGCGTCAGTTCACTCATCCACGTACCTCCCAGCGCGCGGTACAGGCTCGCCCGGTACGTCAGAAGCTGCTTGTACGCTGTAACCTGCTGACGCTGCAATGATTGCTGTGTCTGGACGGCTGAGATGACATCGAGGTACTCAGCCACACCATCGACGTAACTTGTTCGGGCAGCTTGCAACTGCCTGCCCGCGAGTTCGAGTTGCGTGTCAATATCGTCGAGCAGATCGATCTGGTTCCGTTCACGATCGATCGCATCTTCTACCTCCTGCACGGCCGAGAGGAAGGACTGCGTGAAGGCATCGAGCCGCTCCTGCACAATGGCCCGCTGACGAGCGACCTCGGCCCCGCGACGATCGTTGTCGAAGAGCGGTTGCAGCAACGAACCTCCAATGCTGCTCATGCCCGAGTTGAAGGGGTTCGCGAAACTGCTTGAGTTGAAGTCGTATCCGAGCGCCAGGGAGAGCGTCGGAAGCATGGTGGCAACTGCGGACGCCACTTCGTGATCGGCAGCGGCCAGTCGATCGCGGGCCGCTCGAAGGTCCGGACGAGCCTCCACCAAGTCTGCGGGCGTCCCGATCGTCGGTAGCGGTGGCAAGATGGGAAGCGTCGCTTCGACCATCGACTCATCAAGAACCTGCGGGGCTCTGCCCTGCAATACGAACAGCGCGTTGGAACTCGTTTCGAGCCGAGACCGTGCCTGCGGCAGCTGAGCGCGGACACCTTCGAGTTGCTGACGTTGTTGATAGACCTGAAGCGCATCAGTCAGCCCGTTGGCGTAGCGATACTCAACGGTCTCCAGGAGTTTCCGGCTGATGTCGATCTGATCCTCGATCACCGCGATCAGGTTGGCCTGCTCGCGGATGGTGAACCACGTATCCGTCACCGAGCCACTGAGAACCAGCGCGGTGTGCTCGACATCCTGCCGCGAGGCGCGGGCGACGAGTACGGCGGCTTCGGCGCGATTGGCGATCTTCCTCCACAGGTCGATCTCCCAGGAGAGCCCGAATCCCGCGACCCAGCTGCTGCCATAGGTGACGTCCGAATCGGCCTCGGTGCGGGTCCGAGCCGCGGTACTGGTGAAGTCGATCTCGGGGAGCACCGGGGCCCCGATGATCCGAGCCTGCGCGGCGGCTTGCCGGAGCCGCGCCCAAGACTGCCGAAGATCGAGGTTGGCCCCAATTGCGGCCTCCACCTGCGCATTGAGGGTGTCGTCTCCGAAGGCTCTCCACCACCGATGTGGGGCCGCCAACTGGCCTCCTTGGACGGTGTAGGCCACGGACGGTTGAACGCTCGGCATCCGGCGGGTCGGGATCTTGACAGGGTTGCAGGCGATCATCAGAGCGGCTGCGAGCGTGATGGTGACGGCCGGGCGTGTCATGTCCTCGCGTCCGCCGCTGAGGGGTCGAGCGCTCGAATGGCCCAGTTCGAAATGTGCGCCGCGATCTCATCGGCGTCTCCGCGGCCGAAGTGTGGTGGATCAAGGCGTTCGAGCATGGCTCGCCCGGTGTGAAAGACAAGACACTGCCCAATGATCGCAATGCAGTGCAACTTGAGTGTCCGATGGTCCAGTACTCCGCCGCAGGCAGTGTCAACGATGTGGCACAGCTCGAAGAACACGGGCTGCACGGCCCCTTGGGCCAGATGGTCGAGTGCTTCGGTCGGTTCGGCCATCTCTCGGGCCATCAGGCGACCAACATCGGTACCACTGGAGTGCAGCAGCCGCCGCACATACCACCCAATCCACGCGGCAAGTTGCTCGGCTGGCCGGTCGGGCGCATCGCTGAGCGTTGGCATCGATTCGCCGTCGCCCGCGTTGCGATA
>JASMMN010000183.1 GCA_030748155.1 Phycisphaerales bacterium | reverse complement strand
GCGTGTTGGGGCGGCACCCCCTCCGCCGCTTTGCGGCACCTCCCCCGCCGCGGCGGGGGAGGTGCCGCAAAGCGGCGGAGGGGGTGCCGCCCCAACACGCCGAGGAACTCCCGGTCGATGGGGTGGGTGGCTACGACACCTACCGCTCGTGCTTGGCGGGGTGCTCATGCTCTTTCCGCTTTGGTGGATGCTGGTTGTGAGTCTGGAAACCGAGCAGCGGGCGGGCATGGCGATGCTCGGCGGCGACGTCGTTCAGATCTGGCCTCAAGATCCGCAGTGGCACAACTACACCGATGCCATGCGGGAAGTCGGATCAGTGCCGTGGATCTCATTTCTCGATGCGCTTGCGAACTCGATTGTCGTCACCGTCACGGTCATCATCGGCACTGTGCTCTCGTGCAGTCTGGTTGGTTTCGCCTTTGCCAGAGTCCGTTTCCGGGGGAGGGGGTGGATGTTCTTGCTCATGCTGGCCACCATGATGCTTCCAGCGCAGGTGACGATGATTCCACTCTTTCTGCTGTTCCGTTCGATGGGCTGGGTGGACACGCTGTTGCCGCTCATGGTGCCGGCATTCTTTGGCAGTGCCTTCAACATCTTTCTGTACCGGCAGTTCATAGCGGGCATTCCCGAGGCGCTTCTGGAGGCTGGGCGGCTCGACGGGCTGGGCTGGCTTGGGCTGTGGTGGCGAATCGTGCTGCCCATGTGTACGCCTGTGACGGCGATCGTGGCGGTGTTTTCGTTCATCTACACCTGGAACGACTTCATGAGCCCGCTCATCTACCTGCACAGCGAGTCGAACCACACGCTTGCCATCGCACTGAACTCCTTCCGCACCCAATATGCCGGATTGGAGGATGTTCACCTCTTGCTGGCACTCAGCGTTGTGACGATGATTCCGTGCATCCTGTTGTTCCTCGCAGCACAGAAACAGTTCATCGAGGGTCTCGGCAGCGGGGCGGTCAAAGGCTGATCACCATGGCAGAAGTTCGACTCGAAGGCGTGAGCAAGACCTATCCCGGCGGGGTGATCGCAGTCGCGTCGTGTGATCTGGTCATTCCGGACGGTCAGTTCACGGTGCTTGTCGGTCCGAGCGGCTGCGGCAAGAGTACGACCCTGCGAATGATTGCCGGCTTGGAAACCGCCACCGGCGGCACGATTCGCATCGGCGATCGAGTCGTGAACGATGTCCCTCCGCGGGACCGTGATGTGGCGATGGTCTTCCAGAACTACGCGCTCTATCCGCACATGAACGTCGAGAAGAATCTTCGATTTCCGCTTGAGCGAAGGCGCACGACGAGTTTCTGGAAGTCGCTTGTTTCGAGCGATGAACGAACCGCGAGACGATCAGAGTCACAGGCTATTGACGAGCGAGTTGCATCGGCTTCCACGCAGCTTGAGATCGATGATTGCCTCCATCGTCTTCCACGTGAACTCAGCGGCGGACAACGTCAGCGGGTTGCGCTTGGCCGGGCGCTGGTTCGTGACCCGGAGGTTTTCCTGCTCGACGAACCACTCAGCAACCTCGACGCCAAACTTCGCATCGCGATGCGATCGGAATTGCGTCAACTCCACAAGCGGCTTGCTGCGACCATGATTCATGTGACACACGATCAAGAAGAAGCGATGACGCTTGGTGATGTGCTGGTTGTGATGAAGGATGGTTTGATTCACCAGATCGGGTCGCCGTCCGAGATCTACAGTCGCCCAGCGGATCGATTTGTAGCTTCCTTTGTCGGCACACCGCCGATGAACCTCATCGAGGGTGAAGTTCGGGATGGGGCGTTTGCAGCATCGAGCGGTGGCCTGCTGCGCCCGCCTGTTGGAACAGCGGATGGTCCTGCCGTTCTTGGTATCCGCCCCGAAGCCATTCTTCTGAGTCACGATGGGGGCATTCCAGCGACCGTGGTTTCAACCGAGCGACTCGGTGATCGCATGGATGTTGTATTCGAAGTCAATGGAACATTGTTGACGGCGCGTTGTGCACCGACTGAATTGGCCGAAGGTCAGTCGGTTACCATCACAATCGATGTGTCGCATGTGTTTGACGCTGGGGAATGCGGTGCTCGGCGTAAACAGGAGGGCTGACATGGCGCAGGGATGGATCAACGTCTGCACACACTGTGGCTACACGCTCGAGGCGTGGGATGAGGGGAACCCATTCATATTTGGTGAGTTGTACTTCGATGATGACAACATGACGCGTCTTCGAAAGGAATACGTCTACCATCCGTCGCCGCGTGCTGGCATGCACATCGTCGGTAATGACTTTCGGCATCTCTGTGTGGACTGTGGCCGAAAATTCTACTGCGATGTGATCGCGCTGGAGGCTGAGGGTCGCGAGCGGCCCGCGTGTCTCAAGTGTGGCGGTCCGAATGCCATTCCTTTCGATAAACTTCCGGGCAAGCCATGCCCGAAGTGCCGCAAGGGTCACTTTGAGGTTGACGAGAATTCAATCATGATCTCGTAGACAGGGCGGCTTCCAATACCGGGCCTCATTTCAGCACCCGCCCCAAGCAGAGAGGATGACCAAGAGGTCGGAGGCGTCGATCAGGCCGTCTTGGTCGAAGTCTGCGCCACAACCGGGGCAGGCACCCCAGAAACTGATGACGATGAGTAGATCATCGGTGCCGACCGTGCCGGATACATCAAGGTCGGCCACACACGGAAGAGGTCCGCATTCGTCGGGAATGCCGTTGCCGTCTGCATCGCTGCTCGTGCCGTCGATGATGTCGCACACATCTGCCACGCTGTTGTGGTTGCAGTCGGTTGGCTCACCCGGCATGAAATCGAATCCGCTCGGTCTCCAGATGCCCGTGTCGTTGCCGGTGACATAGGAGCGGATAAAGTTCCCAGTAGATTCCTCAAATATGTACAAGCGAGTTGAGTTGATGTGCAATTCTGCAGTTCCAGCCATGCCTTCCACGTCGTATCGATGGTGGGCATGGTCGTGTTCATCGTGATCGCTGCTCGTGCCTGTATTGGCTCGACTGATGTAAATGTCTCCCAGCGGGCCGCGGCGGACACCCCAAGGTTGATCCATCGTCAGGGCGGTATCCGTTCCCCCGTTGTTGAATTGCCCCAGGAGCGAACCGGCAAAGGCATCATAGGACAGCACCTGATTAGTCCAGACACTCGTGACGAGCAGTCTGCCGTCGGCGGTGATCTCCATTCCACGCGGTCCGTTGAGACCGCCGTTGTCAGAGGCGGACACGAGGTCACCGAGCGACGCGCCCGTCTCACCATCAAAGGCACGGATCGCGTTGGTTTCATCGGCGACCAGCAATACGCCGTCATCGCGGACGTGGATAGAAAGCGGCCCGGTCAGTCCACCCTCTCCCGGCGGTACCACGTCTCCAAGGAATCGGCCGGAGGGAAGATCAAAGCGGGCGACGTTGTTGGTGTGGTTACCGCAGACAAGCAGGTCACGCCCTCGCACAGCGAGGCCGCGGGGAGAGCGTAAGGTGCTGTCAGCCGTCCATAGGGCGATCACCTCACCGCGATTGTTGCAGACCTGCAGTATGTTCAAAATCGGCGTGGACACGATGATCCGTCGTCCGGGAGCGACGATGAGATCCCAACTCAGGGCTTCAGCGCCCCGAGTTCCTCCGGTATCCAGCACGGTGCCGACCACCGGATGGACCTGATGAATACGTCCGTCCGAGAGCGTGGCGATCCACGCACCCCACGCCCCGTCCAGTTCATCAAGATCGTTAATGCCGTCGAGATCGCAGTCGGCGCAATTGTCGAGTACCAAGTCGCGATCGGTATCGAGCGTCATGTCCACCTGCAATTGGTTGTAGTCGTAGACACCATCATTGTTGCAGTCCACCTCGCACTCGTCGGGCACCCCGTTTCCCCAGAAGTCTTCGCTGGTTTCCGAGGCGATGTCGAACGTATCTGGAACGCCGTTGAGATTGCAGTCGAACTGGCACTCATCCGGCACTCCATTGTCATCGACATCATTGCTTGTACCAGAGGTGATGTCGGCGGGATCGAGTACGCCATTACCGTTACAGTCTTCGCAGATATCCGGAACACCATTTTCGTTGATATCGAAACTGAAGCCCTCCGCAATATCTGTTTCATCTGCGATTCCGTTGCTGTTGCAGTCTCGGCCGATGCAGTCCTGCACATCAGAGAGGTGTGCCTGCATGTACTCCCGGCACAGCGTATGAAAACGCAGATCCGTTACCGCATTACCACCACTGACGGTTTGCGAGCAGTAACTCATGATGCCACCTCGAACTGGCCTATTCGAAAGTGCTAGGCAATCGTCGATGTCGTAATCGTGCGTATGGAGCGTACCGAAGTTGTGTCCCAGTTCGTGTGTCGTCACATGGACGTCGTAGTTGAAGACACCAGGCTCGTCGAGATCGCCACTGAAGCCCATCGCATAGCCCACGACGGAGTAGTGTTGGTTGCTGCACAGGGCTGAAAGTTTGGCGATGCCCCCGTAGGGAAGATCTCGCCGGCCGGAGAAGAGCTGTACGACTTCTCGCTCGATGTCGCCCATGTTCCCATTCCACCAGTCACGGAGGGCGTTCAGCGGATTCGGCTCATTGAAGAGATCATTCGGCGTCTCCCATATCCGCAGGAAGACCAAGGGCAATCTGGCATTCATCTCTCGGTGGAAGATGTCATCGACGCCGGCATACACGAACTGCGCATACTCGATGGCCTCCTCGGTGGTGTCGAACAGCATTCGGTACTCGTAGTCGGTTTCCACTGCGAGGCGAGCGAGCATGGTGTCGGCTGGGTTGTCTCCCAAGGATGGCATGTTGCCGCTGGAACGAGGGGGCAATTCGGTTTCGGACATGCACAGCGGGATGCCCGGCATCCGTTCGTGGACGACGCGAGACATCGGGGGTGTTCCAATGGCAAGGCGCTCGCCGCTTGACAATTCGATCCAACCCAGTGACATGGTGGGTCCGACAGCGAGGAAGGCGTTTGTAGCGGTTGGGTTGGATTCCGTGCGGTATACCGTGATAAGGGGCGCTGCGAACTGTCTGTGTACACCATCTGCACCGACGACGATAACGTGAGGCGCCGCGTGACGTGGGGTCCGAACCAGTTCAAGATCAGAGTCGCCCTCAAGGCCAAGCATTGAGTACGGAACCACAAGGCGGGGAGGATCCGGCAGATCACGACTTGCGCTGATCACAAGGCCTCTAGTCGTGGTTCGGGATACGGCAATAGACGACGCATCGAAGGCATCCGGTGCTGCAGGCAGCAGATGAGTGATCAGTCCCGCAGTGATAATCGTTGAGTGCAGCATCTGTGGCTCCCCTTTGACTTGTTTGCATCAAATCTGCGTGAAGGTAGCACGAAGTCATTGCGGGGGAAACAAAAAGCCAAGGTGACTTGTTTGTGGAGCCACGAGAGCAGGCGATCATCCATCGGCTCCCCAAGCGTTGAGTGGACAACTAGCCGGCCGCGGGATGATCTTCGTTTCCAGCCATGACATCTTCAAGGGCCTGCTCCATGCCCCAAGAGCCGCCGATCCACCGGACGATGCCATTACGGTCGGCGATGATGATGACCGGGATGGCACTAATCCCAGTTGCGGCATGCCACAGGTCGGGATGACCGTTGGTCGCTTCGACACAACTGACTTGCGGCCAAGAGAGGTCTTCTTCGACGATTTTGGCCTTGCCTTTCTCGACATCGCGGTCCATATCGATACCGACGATTGCGAGTTCATCAGCATGTTTTTTCGCAAGCGCTTTCAGTTTGGGCATCTTCTTCATGCACGGGGTACACCAGGTCGCCCAGAAGTCGACCAGCACGAATTTGCCTTTGAGTTCTTCGATCCTGGCGCGGCCGCCGCCGATCGTGGGAAGATCCAATTGCAACTTCTCGCCGATGGTCGGCAGCGGGAGGATATCGGCATTCAGCGATTTGGCGGTCTCTAGTGTCTTTCGAGAAAGGAGTTGCCGACCATGCTCATTCAGCCGCATGAAACCGACTCGTTTGACATCGGTCGGCGCGGTGTTTGGATAATTCCAGAACCGAATGGTGCACTCGCTGGAGCTTGAACTGCCCGCGGAGCCCTGGTCTTCGATGATTCCGTTTTCTCCGATCAACACCGGCTGGAATTCCGTTGATCGTCCGTTCGTCTTTTTCAGATCATCGCACTGCACATAGCGAAGTACGATTCCCCGGCTCTTGTAGTCAGGCGACAACACCACCGCTCCGGCGCCGAACTCCCAGTGAGGTTGCCCCCACGAGGGGAGTTCCTGTGGCTCGATCGCCCACGTCCAGCCAGTTGGAAGGTCTGAAACAGGACTTGAGGGAGGAGTTGCTTCCTGGATGGAGAACGATGCAAGTAACACAGCAGTTAACATGATGACTCTCCAATGAAAGGTCGCACCATATCAGGCGGCACTATTCCACATTACCCGAGCAGTGTGGCGACTACGGCCTGACTGTGGATGAAGTTGCTGCCGGCGAGGGGGCCGAACTCTCCGGCTGCGAAAAAGCCGGAAAGCGGGGGGTCATCGAGCCGCTTGCGGACGATTGCGGTGTCGTGGCCGACACTGCCGAAGAGACGTTGCCCGCGGCCGTTGCAAGTAACAAGGAAGGCGGCAAGTGGAGGATCGTGTACCTCCTGACCGTCGAGGAGGAGTTGCAGATCCTCGCGAGATGCCTGCGCATCACGCAGGTGCACTTGGACAGTCTGCCCGCGCCGCGGGAGTTCACCGATGGCGATGGCCTTCTTGTCTTCATCGACGCCGAGTACGTTTCGAACAACGAAATCGCCCCGCCCGAGGTGCTTCTTGCTTGCGTCGATGGCTCGACCCATGAGCAGACCGCCCGAGAGGAGTTCACGTTCGGTTTCTGGTAACTCACTCAGCAGGTCCCGCACCGTATCGAGCGCGGGGCGACCATCCAGACCTGTCAGGGCATTGCCGTCGCATTCGGTGATGACGACTGGATGCCCTACTGGACGGCATCCTTGACTGACGAGCGTTCGCACATCGATATCGCCCGAAATCGTCAAGCCGATCGCCCCGGCGTCCTGCACAATGTCATCGAGGACGAGCCGGTTGCACGATGGTTGCGAGGCACCGGAGAGCAGGCCGCCGCTGACCGATATGGATTGACCGCCGCTGAGACATCCGCCGATGGCTGGCAACATGCGTGTGGACGGCGTACTGAAGGGGTCGGCCAGAACGAGGATGCATTTGGTGTCATCACCGGCGTCGATCCTCGCTGCCATCGCCTCGGGCTGCGAGAGCGGGATCGGCTCCCACGGCGTCGTCCGCCACGGTGAGAGGCGAATACCGTGACCATGTGGTCCGAACCGGAGTGCCAGTGCCGACATGCCGGCGATGCCCTCCAGTTCACGTCCGTCACCGAGAACCGAATCGACGGTTCCTGCAAGCAGGTGGCCGGGAACCAGCATGCGGCGGAGATCATTACAGGCCTCCGGCAAGGCGGCAGTATGGTGGAAGCTCGCCATCAAGATGACCAGATCCGGTGGTTTGCCCCCAAGCACATCGTGCAGAGCGCCAGCGACCTCATCGGCGGCGGTGCGGGTGTCGTGATGTTCGCTTGTGGCCGAGGCGGCCACGCGGCCGGACTCATTGCGGCGAACCGTGCTGGTGATCATACTTTGAATGGTAGGGGATGAACAGGATTTGCCTATTATTCCCATCTCATGTCCATAACGACGGAAATCAACCTTCGCGAATCAGCGGCGCATTGCGTTCGCAGCGGCATTTCTGCGCTTCGTGAGATGCAGCAATCAGATGGGCACTGGTGCGGACTGCTGCAGGGCGATTCGATTCTGGAGAGCGAGTACCTCTTGATGAAGTTCATCCTCGGACAGGAGGATGAACCCATGCGGGATGGCAGTGGCCGCGAGACACTCGAACGAATCGCATCGGGGCTGCGTCGCCAACAACGTGATGATGGGACATGGGGGCAGTACCCCGGTTCGGCAATGGATCTGAATGCGACAGTCAAGGCCTACTTCGCGCTCAAACTGATGGGTGATGATTCTGAATCACCTTCCATGCAATCGGCAAGGGAGTCCATTCTTGCAGCCGGTGGCGCTGAGCGGATCAACACCTTCAGCAACTTCTACCTTGCCTGCCTCGGCCAGGTCTCATGGAATGCTGTTCCGTCGATTCCCCCGGAGATCATCTGGCTTCCGCGGTGGCTCTACTTTCACATGTCCAAGGTCAGTGCTTGGACACGGACGATGAGTCTTCCTTTGGCGATCGTGACGGCGAAGCGTCCGACTCGGATGCTTCCAGAGAGCCTGTGCATTGATGAGTTGTTCGTGAATGAGTTTGAACGTCACCGACTCTCCAGAGGGCCCAAGGCACCACCATTCTGGTCCGCACTGTTTGGACTCGTGGATACCGGGCTCAAGATCGCACATCACGTTGGCAGTTCACCCTTCCGCGGCATGGCCATCCGAACATGCCTCGACTGGATTCTTCGTCGCGCCTCACAGGATGGCGAGTCAGCAACCGATGGTCTTGGTGCGATCTTCCCTCCGATGGTGTACATCCAGATTGCGATGCACGCGCTCGGGTGGGATCGCAGCGACCCAGTGCTGCGGCGTGCAGAGCGTGACCTTGACGACTTTTTCGTGGAGAAGTCCGACGAGCAAGGTGACTGGATCATGATTCAGCCGTGTTTCAGCCCCGTGTGGGATACGGGGTACGCCTTGTACGCACTGACCGCCTGCGGTTTGGAGGCCGGCGATCCAAGCATCGATGCGGCGACAGAGTGGCTGCTCGAAAAGGAATGCACCTTCCGCGGTGATTGGGCCGTTGGTGTAGATATGCCACCAGACGCGAGTGGCTGGTACTTCGAATACCACAACGC
>JASMMN010000182.1 GCA_030748155.1 Phycisphaerales bacterium | reverse complement strand
TGCCATCACTGTCAATGCCGGCGATGCAGTCTTCTGGATCCATGGTGGTGGATCACATACGGTGACCTCAGGCACTGATTGTGTGCCAGATGGACGGTTCGACCAGCCATTGGATAACTTTCATCCACTCCCGTTCTACGTCGTTCCAAGTGATGAACCGACCGGTGTGATCGACTATTACTGCACACCCCATTGCCTCATGGGGATGCTCGGAACGATCTCAGTTGAGGGAGTTCCGACGGGTGCCTGCTGCTACATGAACATACTCTGCGATGAAGACATGACGGAGGAGGAGTGTGGAGGACAGTGGGATCCCGACTACACGTGGTATGAGGGCATGAACTGCGATGAGGCGGATTGTCTTGCCATTGGTGCCTGCTGTCTTCCCGATGGATCCGGCGGCTTCGTGTGTCAGGAAATGGTCCAGGAATCGTGCATGCCCAATGGGAAGTGGATGGGCTGGGTCAGTTGTGATGAGGTCACCTGCGATCAGGGTTGCATTGGAGATCTTGATGGCGATGGCACAATCGGCGTGGACGATCTTCTGCAATTGCTCAGTGTCTACGGCGTGGCATGTGGGGATTGTCCAGAAGACCTTGATGGCAGTGGAGTTGTCGACGTTGATGATCTTCTGCAGCTCTTGAGCGTTTACGGCACAGACTGCTGAGCAGGATTCACGGAGAGATCAAGAACTCGTTCCATGCGTTCCCAGTGTCGGGATTCCACGTGCAGATCCCCCAATGTGAGCGGATTGGCCTGAACTTCTTGACGATCCAGATGGAGTCGCAGCCCATTCCGAATCGCTTCTGGGTGCAACTGGGACAGTCCGCCATCAGTTCGCGAACGATGCAGTTGGACTGAGAGTCGCAACAGCAGGGCGACATCACGGATCATGTCTCTCGTAGCGGGGTCGTGGTTGGGAATCCGGTTGTTGGAGATTCGTTTGCGGTGCAGGCGAATGATGGCGGCCAGTTTCTCTTGGTCCGTGCGGGAGAAGCCGGGGAGGTCTGCATGGCCGACGATGTAGGCTCCATGCCGGTGGTAGTCGGTATGGCTGATGGTGAGGCCGACTTCATGGAGGATTGCGCCCCATCGCAGAAATTCCCGGGCCTGGTCATCCAGTTTCCAGATTTGCGAGACGGCTGCGAAGAGCCGGTTGGCAGTGATGGCAACCCGCTCGGACTGCGCGTGATCGATTCGGATGTGATCGGCGAGATCTTGAACGGACCGCTCACGTCGGTCGTCTCCGGCGATCCGCCCGAGCATGTCCACGAGCACGCCCTCACGCAGCGAGCAGCGGCTCGTTCGCATCGAATCCGTTCCAATCGCCTCGAATACGGCCCGCAGAATCGCCAGCCCTCCTACGAGCACTGGACGCCGTGAGTTCGAGAGCCCGGGCAGGTCGATCGCATCGGCGTGCCCTGCCTTGATCACGGCACTTTGTAGTCGATCCAGCAGGGCATGATCGATACCGCCTGCAGCCCACCCGGACTCCTTGCCGATCTCTTCGATCGCAAGCGGCGTGCCGGAAGAAGCGATGACTTGGAGATTGTTCCGCCCAGCGAAGCGGTGCATGATCGGTTCAAGTTCCAATTGGGCCGCAAGAACGGCGGCCTTCAGCCGCTTGTGCGTGATTGTGCCATCCCCGAAGTACCGCGCGGTCCAAGTGACACAACCGGCCTGCACGCTTTCAGTGACGCTTGGCGAGGGACCCTCTCCGAGGGCGAGTTCCGTACTGCCTCCGCCGATATCCACGGCGAGCATCGGCTGTCCCGAGTTGCCGACATCGTATCGCACACCGAGGTACACAAGCCGTGCTTCCTCGGCACCGCCGAGTACCTCGATGGGATGGCCCATGGCAGCCTCTGCTTCACGGAGAAAGGTGCCGCCGTCCCGAATCTTCCTGAATGTATTGGTTCCGACGACACGGATGTTGCGGGGCGAAATGCTCCTGAGGCGTTCGGCGATTCGTTGCAGGCAGTCGATGGCGCGTCGGCGGGCCGAGTCATCCAGTGTTCCATCCTTGCCGAGACCCGCCGCGAGGGCCACACGCTCTCTGATGCGATCAAGCACGTGCAGGCGATCAACACTGTGGTGGGCGACAATCAGGTGAAAGGAGTTCGACCCCAGATCAACTGCGGCAATCTGCTCGTGTGGGAGATCCTCGCGGCGTGTTCTGCTCACAGGTCAGTTCCGGTTTCAGGCGGGAGCGGGCAGCATGCCGTCATCGGCATCTCCGGGTGTGTGTTGATCTGTGGGCGATGCGGTAGTCGGCGGAGGAGAGGTCGGTTCGGATTCAGCATCAAGCAGATCTGTCACGGTCGGCCTGTCGATGGCACCACCACTCATGAGTGTCTCGACTTCACTCGCTTGCAGCGTTTCATACTTCAGCAACGCTTCGGCAATGGCTGTCACGGTGTTCCAGTGTTCTGAGACCATGCGTTCCGCATCGGCGAACGCCGCGTCGATGATGTGTTTGACCTCTTCATCGATGATGCGAGCGGTCTCGGGAGAGTACTCCTTGTCCGGGAGCAGGCTCTCACTTGAATCGTCGGGTGTGTAACGGATGAATCCGAGTCGGCTCGACATGCCCCATTCGAGGACCATGTGTTTGGCGTAGGCGGTGGCCATCTGGATGTCCATCGCCGCGCCAGAGGAGACATCATTGGTCTGCCGCTGCTCGGCGATCCGGCCCGCACACAGGACACGCAGAGTCGCTTCGATGTACTTGCGCCCGTAGCCATACCGATCCTTCTCGGGCAAACTGAAGGTGGCACCCATCGCCTGTCCACGCGGGATGATCGTCACCTTGTGGACCGGATCGGCATGCTCGAGGAGCGCCTGCACGGCAGTATGTCCTGCTTCGTGGTAGGCAGTCGCGGCGCGTTCCTCTTCCTCGATCTTGCGGCTGTGCCTGGCGCGACCGAATTTGATCTTGTCGCGGGCTTCTTCGAAGTCCAGTTGATCAACCGAGTCCTTGTCCTCAAGCGTGGCGATGATGGCTGCTTCGTTGATGAGCGCCGCGAGATCAGCACCCGAAAACATCGGTGTGCCACGGGCTACCCGTTTCATGTCGACGTCTGGAGCAAGTTTGATGGCGTTTGCATGAACCTCAAGAATCTTCAGCCGCCCCTCGACATCAGGCAGCGATACGGGTACCTGCCGATCAAAGCGGCCGGGGCGTGTCAGGGCAGGGTCAAGGACATCCGATCGATTGGTTGCCGCGATGACGATGACTTGATCGGTCGCATCAAATCCATCCATTTCTACGAGGATCGCATTGAGCGTCTGCTCCCGTTCGTCATGACCTCCGGAACTGAAGCCGCTGCCGCGCCGGCGTCCGACTGCGTCGATTTCGTCTAGGAAGATGATGCAGGGTGAGTTCTCCTTCGCCTGCTTGAAGAGATCTCGCACGCGACTGGCGCCTACGCCGACGAACATCTCCACGAAGTCCGAACCGGAAATCGAGAAGAATGGACAGTCGGCCTCGCCGGCAATCGCCCTGGCCAGCAGCGTCTTGCCGCACCCAGGAAGGCCGACAAGCAGGACGCCCCGCGGAATGCGACCACCGAGCCGCTGGAACCGCTTTGGGTTCTTGAGGAATTCGACGATCTCAAGTACCTCTTC
>JASMMN010000181.1 GCA_030748155.1 Phycisphaerales bacterium | reverse complement strand
CCCGGTTGATCGGCGTTGAGATACCGCCCTCGGCCATGAGTGACCGGGTAGGGCGACTCCTGACCGATATCGAACATCTTGAAGTCGTCGGTCCAGCGATTGCGACCGTAATCGAAGGGGTAGAGTTGGAGGTTATTCGGCAGGTCCTCAAATTCATTCTGCGGATTGCCGAGCAACTGGTACTCAAAGACCCACCGGTTGGTGACCGGCGTGACCGGCCAGTCGCCCCACAGCATCGGTTCGCCGGGCCGCTGGGCGAGCCCATACTCTTGAACCAGTTCCATGCAGGTTGGGGCGAGACCGAATCGGACCGAAATGTCGTATCGGCCCCCTTGGTCGGCGGGCCATACGGCATCCTCTGTCGCAACGGCTGGGAACAGTTGCGACGCGATACCGCTGCCGCCAGCAAGACCGTTGGAGAGTGGGGGAACAAGGACGAGGAAATCATCTTCAGTGGTTTGGCGCATGGTGACGCCTTCGGCCCACCAGCGGGCCGGGTTCCAGCCGGTCCATTCGACGTAGGTTCCGGCGTACTCCCAGAAGGGAACGAGGTAGTTGGGGGGGACCTCAAGCCCCTCGTCTGCGGGGTCCTCACACAGTGGGTCGACATAGGGCGGCTCATTGGGAATGTCGGGGTCGGGGTTCTTCGGCGGACACCATGTGTAGATTGGCTCGTTGTACGCGCTGAACGGAGTAGGATCCGGGGTTTCGGTGGCTGGCGGGGTGAAGTAGAGCGCCCAGTTGGGTCGCCACTGGTTCTGGTGTACCGCGTGCAAACCAAAGTCGGGCATGGCCGGATCGGTTTCAATGTAGGCCGGATCGAGCATGGCCGCCTGCCAGATCGTGCGGACACCTACGCTTTGCGCGTCGGCCGCATCTATGCAGGAGTCCAAACTCATCACGACCAGTTCTCCGTCCTGGGCGCAGCTCCCGAGGATGGTCTTCTCCGCAGCATCTGGATCCACATTGACCGGATCACAGGCCGAGATGTAGGTCGCGGTAGGGTCACCACAAAGCAGTTCGCCCCCGTAGAACGTGACGGTGTAGGTCGCTGGGTCTAACGGGTCGACGTCCCCCATAAAATACCCGTCAAATGACGTACACCGCTCACATGCCGTCTCATCTTCGGAGTTCCCAACCAATCGAGCCGAACTAATGACTTGTAGGTTGGTTGGTGATATGAGCCCTGTATCGGCCATGCCCGTGACATCAAAGCCCATCCAATTCTGAAAGAGTGCCCATCCAACGGTATCGAATTGCTCGGTGTAGCTGTTCAAAGGCAGCGGCTCCACGATAGGTGGGAACCAGCCGTACGCGCTGTTGGAGATAGGCGGCTGCGGGTTGTTCAGGTCGCACGCGGCAAATTTCTCTTCGGCGACCGGGAAGAACTCAAAAGTCTGATCAATCGCATCTTCGCCAAAGCAGCAGGCCCCAATGACCAGTTCGCATGAACTGCAATTGCTGTAGGCAAAGAAACTGGTTTCGGTGATGAGGTCGCCACCATTCCAGACGGCGGGATCCTCGCATTCACTTGCGAGCATGTCCTCGCCGCCTCGGACGCCCGCCGCGTCGCAGCAGGCGCCGTAGCCCTCATAGCCGCCGCCGCCCGCCCCGTCGCCCACGCAGGCGTCTGCGCACGACAGTCCTTCCGAGAACACGACGACAACCTGTCCATCGACGGCCATGGCCTCGCAGGTGTCTTCGGCTTCGTCGCCGGTGAGCGTAAGGCAATCTCGATCCCACATCTCCCGATCACCATCGTAGGTGAAGGTGCAGCAGGCACTGCCAGGTCCTCGCCCCCGGGCAGAGTCTCCTTGATAGAAAGCTGGTCGCGCCATCCGACGCTGGGCGAGAGCCCTTGCAGCCTTCACCGAAGCCGCTGCCATGTCCGCCTCGGAGGGTCGGTCCGGCAGTGCTGGCTGCATGGCGAGGAGGTGATCGAGGAGCTCCAGCGGATCGGGTGGATCGAGTATCAAGTCGCCGACGCTGACCAGTTCTTTCTCTGCGGCAGCAGCACCGGTGCGGCTCGGCTTCCTCGTCTTGGGAGGCGCGATCCACGTCGGGCTCGAAGGTGTTCTGGAGCGTGAAAACGCCACCATTTCGACTTCACTGAGGCGATCGAGTTTCCGGGCGACCCGATCGAGTGTGTCGCGCTCGTCGACATCGACCCAGAACGTTGCAGCAATGTCGGTCTGGGTTCCTCCGCTCTTGAAGGCTGCAAGGAACGTCAATCGGTTGATGTCGGCTTCGGACGTTTTGACTGCGGGGGTGAGGCGTGCCCCCATGCCTGCAAACAGATCCGAGAGTTCGGTGAGGTCATACCCGTTGAGCGACAGCAAGTCGCCATTGGGAAGCAGGCGGCCGCGAAGATGGGGGGCGAGCCGGATCTTGAGCCGATGCCTCTGAAGATCCTCGGGCACTTGTAGGGACGGGCCAACAACCGATTCCACCATCGCTGTGATCCGTTCGGCGCGGGCTGCGGGCGAATCGGCATCGCGGGCTGCAGGCTTGGCGGCGAGCACGACCCCGGCGGTCGTGACGGCCATCACTGTCCACACAGCGGGTTGGAGGAGGCGTCGGTTGGTCATGGGATAACTCTCTTTCATCTCACGGAAACCCCACGCCGTCTCAGCATACAGGCATCCATTGGGATATTCGCCATCAAACCGCCAAAGATCCCCTGTCGGGACGTATTGATGCGGCCTTTTTGGCATTTTTCAATGCGGTCGAAGTATAGCACGCAGGGTCAGCCCCCAAGGGCGACCCTCGGTGATTTTGCGGGGTAGTTGCCCCCAAACGCTACTCGTCCGAAGGCCCCGCCACCGCCGTTTCGAGGGCCGCCTCGAGCTGTGGACCACTCATGACCGTCGGCGGCTCGGCTCCGGCGGCCTCGGCCCGCTCCGCTGCGGCCATCATCTCGGCGTGGGCATCGTCCTCTTCGGTCGAGGGCGGCTCGGCGAGATGTTCGACTCGCATGTCGGTATAGGGGCGGAAGCCCGTGCCGGCGGGGATGAGGTGGCCGAGCAGGACGTTCTCCTTGAGACCAAGCAAGTTGTCTGTGGCGCCGCGAAGCGAGGCTTCGGTGAGCACCTTGGTGGTCTCCTGG
>JASMMN010000180.1 GCA_030748155.1 Phycisphaerales bacterium | reverse complement strand
GGCGAATCACCACGACCGAGGAGCGATCGTGACGATTGTCCGGCTGCCAGTTCAGCCGGAGAGCGGACAGATCAAGCTCAGCCAGCCGACTCAGCAACCGATGCAGGTGCCACGAACTGTTGCGAATGGTCGTTGATTCCTCAAGCAGTCCGGGGACCATGAGACCGACCTCGCATCCTTCATGATGGAACTGCTGAATAACCGAGGCCGCCAACTCGATGGCCTGTTCCTCGACAGTGGTCGGATCTCGATCCGCCGCGAGCCGCAGTTCCTTGCTCGGCGTGCGAAGATCCAGCACAACGCGGATTCTGTTCAGATTTGGTGCCGCCCGATCAATGCAGATGATCTCATCGCGGTGCGCCGTCACCTTCCACGCGATGTCACGCAGTGAATCCCGACCGACCGAGGGCCGCAGCCCATACCACTCTCTGCCTTGACCCCGGCGGCGTCCGGTGCGTGGACCGTCAAGTCGCTCGGCACCGAACATGTGCAGCACGCCACGAGCGAGCCGATGTCGACGCGGGTAGATGACCACGTCGCGGCTTTGTCGCAATCTCCGCCGCCTGCTGAAGAGGCCGAACGGAAAAGACGTCATCACCACAATCGTCGTGAACCGAAGTCGGCCCCGCTTCAGCGGAATCATCTTCGCATCGCCATGTACCTGCTCGCCAGGACCGACGTGCATGATCCAGGCAGGCTGCTCCATCGTTATGCGATCACTTGGAAGACGATCCGACACATACAACCCAAAGGACGGCAGCCATCGACTCAGGCGATGCACGCGATACCGCACACGCATCGCCTCGCCCACCTCCCCCCACTCGGGAACCATGCGATGCACTGCGAGCCACTTGATGCTCAGCCAAGACAAAATGGTGCCGAACAAGCCCATCGAGAGCATGACCGATAGCATCCAGATCAGCAGATTGTTGCCTTTGAATACCGCGGCCGGGCCGATCAGCCCGATCGCCAGCAGATAGGCCAGCGCAGGCTTGACTCGAATCGGACGTGCCCGGCGGGCAGACTGCTCGCGCCCCTTGCCAGCAAGAGACGCTGGACTGCTCATGTCTCCGGCGTGGGAGTCGCCTTGAGCGTGTCCACGACCTCCGGTCCGGTAGATTCCGGTGAATCATCCGGTTCACGGGTCAGCGGGGTCCAGCTTGGCGCTCGCTGAAGGCCGTCAACCTCCGGAAGATCATCGATGCCACTGAGTCCGAAGATGCGAAGAAACTCGCGGGTGGTCCCATAGAGCATCGGCCGACCGAGTTCTTCAGCGCGTCCGGCGATGCGGATCAACCGACGCTCAAGTAAACCACGGAGCACTTCACCGCAGGCTACGCCCCGGATTGCCTCTATTTCAGCGCGAAGCACCGGCTGGCGATAGGCGATGATCGAGAGTGTTTCCATCGCGGCCTGTGAGAGCCGTGCCTGTTGCCGCGCTGCGAGCAGTCGAGCGAGCACCGGCGCCACCTCCGGCAAGGTCAACACCTGCCAACCGTCCGCGACCGCCGTGATGCGAAACACGCGGTTGGAATCTTCGTAGGTGTCGTTGAGCGATGCGATGGCGGCGCGAACATCGGCAACACCGAGCCCGGTTGCCTCGACCAGACGCGCCTCCCGCACGGGTCGTTCGCTCGTGACCAGCACAGCCTCGACCCGGGCGACAGCATCGATGCTGTCGAGGTCGGCGGTCAGCCCATTGCTCTGGTTGTTGGTGGCGGACTCGTATGTCACATCGACAGTGTATGCGAGGGAGATGGCTACGCCGCCTCGGTATGCTCGGTGAGCAGTGTCAGTGCCCCGCCCTGCATGTGCGCGAATCCACCGCTCAGCCTCATGTCGGTGCGTCCTTCATCCGTATCGATCGTCAGCGAACCGCTGCCGAGTTTGCCGAGCATCGGTGCCATTCCGGCCATTACCCCATACTGACCATCCCATGCCGGAAACGACACGTAGGTGACTTCGCCCTCGAAGGCGGGGCCGGAGGGGGTCATGATGGTGCACTGAAAACTGGCGGGCATGGCGGTACTCCTGGCAGGGTCAAAGCGGATCAGTGTAACAAGGTTGACGCTCCCCCAGAACTACCAAAACCTTGACCAGATACCCGGGAACATGGTATTATCCCTTTATCCGGATATACGGATCAAAGTCAACAGGAGCCCCCGCCCATGACCGCTACCACCACCCCCGCCTTCCTTGATACCGGACTGCCGCTGCTGTGCGACCTGCCCTTCAAAGTCCGCGACCTCTCTCCTGAAGTGGTCGCATATGGCCGCAAGGAAATGGAACTGGCCGAGCACGAGATGCCTGGGCTGATGGCGCTTCGCGCTCAGTACGGCGAGACCAAACCGCTCGCAGGCGCCCGGATCATGGGGTCGCTGCACATGACGATTCAGACGGCCGTGCTGATCGAAACGCTCACCACGCTTGGGGCTGAAGTGCGGTGGGCGAGCTGCAACATCTTCTCGACACAGGACCACGCGGCAGCCGCCGTCGCCGTCGGGCCCGAGGGCACGCCCGACAACCCACAGGGCGTACCGGTCTTTGCCTGGAAGGGCGAGACGCTTCCGGAGTACTGGTGGTGCACCTTGCAGGCGCTGAACTGGGGCGAGGGCGTCCTGCCCAACCTCATTCTTGATGACGGTGGCGATGCCACGATGCTGGTTCACCGCGGTGCCGAGTATGACGCTGCCGGGATTGTCCCGGATCCGAGTACGGGCGAGTCGGAGGAATTCGAGGTCTTCCTTTCCCTGCTCACCGCCCTGTCTGAGGCGACCCCGGGTTTCTGGCCCCCGATTGCCAAAGCGATTCGTGGTGTCACTGAAGAAACCACGACCGGCGTTCACCGCCTCTACCAAATGGCCGAAGCCGGCACCTTGAAATTTCCTGCCATCAACGTCAACGACGCGGTCACCAAGAGCAAGTTCGACAACCTCTACGGCTGCCGCCACTCCTGCGTGGACGGAATCATGCGGGCGACCGACATCATGCTCGCGGGCAAGACGGCCGTCGTCTGTGGCTACGGGGATGTGGGCAAGGGCTGCTCTCAGAGCCTTCGCTCACAGGGTTGCCGTGTTCTGATTACGGAGATCGATCCGATCTGCGCGCTCCAGGCATGCATGGAGGGCTACGAAGTCGTGCGGCTTGATGATGTAGTCGGCAATGCAGATGTCTTCGTCACGACGACCGGCAACTACAACATCATCCGAGCCGACCACATGGCGAAGATGAAACACAACGCCATCGTCGGCAACATCGGCCACTTCGACAACGAAATCGACATGGCCGGCCTCGCCGCAACACCCGGCATCGAGAAGATCCAGGTCAAAGACCAACTCCACGAGTGGAAATTCGCCGATGGACACTCCATTCTGGTCCTCGCTGAAGGTCGCCTGCTGAACCTCGGCTGCGCCACTGGTCATCCCTCATTTGTGATGAGCAATTCCTTCACGAATCAGGTTCTCGCGCAGATCGAGTTGCACAGCAACGCCGACGCCTACGACACCAAGCACGTGACAGTGCTGCCGAAGAAACTCGACGAGATGGTGGCTCGCCTACACCTTGGTCAGCTCGGCGCCAATTTGACGGAACTCACGCCCGAGCAGGCCGCCTACATCAGCGTGCCCATCGAGGGACCGTACAAACCCGACCACTACCGCTATTGAGGAAAGGGGGGTACCGCTCGGTACTCGACCCGCTCCCCCCCTATCATTCCCACATGAGCGACCCGATAGGCCACGAATGCGGCCTCGCCTTCGTACGACTCAAAAAGCCGCTCGCGTGGTATGCGCAGGAGAAGGACGATCCGGCCTGGGGACTCCGGCGACTGCATCTTCTCATGCAGAAACAGCGAAACCGCGGGCAGGATGGGGCCGGGCTCGCAGTGGTCAAGTTTGACATGCCACCCGGTGCCACTTTCTTGAGACGGCTCCGATCGCACCGCGACAACGCGATCGAACGAGTGTTCTCCGCGGCGGCCTCGGACCTGTCCAAACTTCCCGCCACCCCCATGGATGACGCGGAACTCCGCAGGCGGGCCGACTTCATCGGCGATGCCTACATTGGCCATCTCCGCTACGGCACCCACTCGGGCCGCAGCATCTCGCACTGCCATCCCCTGCTCCGCAAGGACAACACACTCAGCAAAAATCTCGCGATCGCCGGCAATTTCAACATGACCAATTCGCAGGAACTCTTTCAGCGGCTGGTGGACTACGGGCTCAGTCCCGTCGGCGACTCCGATACTCAGGTCGTCCTGGAGCGAGTGGGCTACTGCCTCGATCTGGAGCACCGGCATCTGCGAGCGACGATGGGGCCTGATTCATTTCTTGGTCTGGAAGGGCGGGAACTGGCCGAGGGCATCTCCAAGGAACTCGACATCGGACGCGTTCTCCGCCGCGCCGCCGAGGACTGGGACGGCGGTTGGCTCTTCGCCGGCCTGCTCGGCAGCGGCGACGCTTTCGTCTTCCGCGACCCGAGCGGCATCAGACCGGGATTCTGGTACGAAGATGACGATGTTGTTGCGGCAGCCTCCGAACGGGCACCCCTCGCGACCATCTTTGATGTCCCGCCCGACGAGGTGCCGGCCATCGAACCGGGCCACGCGCTGATCGTGCGGCGAAGCGGCGAGACCTGGACCGAGGAGTGCGCTCCCGAGCGGCCGGTGCGGCAATGCACCTTCGAGCGGATCTACTTCAGTCGCGGCAACGATCCGGACATCTACGAAGAGCGGAAGGAACTCGGCCGCAGACTCGCCCGACCCCTGCTTGATCTCGTCGACTGGAATGTGCATCAGACCGTATACAGCTTCATTC
>JASMMN010000179.1 GCA_030748155.1 Phycisphaerales bacterium | reverse complement strand
GTCATGGTGGTCGTTGTCATCAGACCCGCCATATTACCCGACAGGGGCGTTGTCGATCAGTCGCACGCCATCGAGTGTGGCGGCAATGAGCGCACGCTTGGGCAGATCATCGCAGGGCTGCCCAAGCGTGTCCGCGTTTCGAACAACCGCGTAATCGACGACGAGGTCTGAATCGAGCAAGATCTGTGTCATGGCCGATTCTGCAGCAGCCTGAGAGAGACCATCCGCCGCCCGAAGTGCTCGTTGGATTGCAAGCGCCCGATGTCGATCTTTGTCGAGAAGATGGACGTTGCGGCTGCTGAGCGCCAGCCCGTCTGGCTCCCGAACAGTTGAGACACCAACAATGCGCAATTCTCCCCAGCGTTCCGAATGAGCCGACACCATTGCCTCGATCACCTTGAGTTGCTGCCAATCCTTCTCGCCGAAGAAGGACACTGCGGGCCGCGTCAAGTCAAAGAGCCTCGCCACGACACCGCACACGCCGCCGAAGAAGTGGGGCCGGTACGCATCCTCCAGCCGCGGCTCGGTCGCAACCGCCGGGAGTGGGGGCGACCACACGGATTGACCGTCTGGGTAGATCGTCTCGGCACTCGGCACGAACACCGCCGCTGCGCCATCTTCGCTCGCAGCGGCCAGATCCTGCTCGAGCGTCCGCGGATACGAGTCGAGATCCTCGTGTGGCGCAAACTGGGCCGGATTGACGAAGACGCTCACCAGCACCGGCAGCCCGCTCGCGGACGCCTCACGAATCAGTAAGCGATGCCCCGCATGCAACGCCCCCATGGTCGGCACGAAGGCACCGCCGGTGAATGGTTGGAGCTCGGTGATGGAGGAGATGACCTGCATGAACACAAAGGGTAGAACAAGGGTTCAGGTACCGCCTCGATACCTGACCCCCTTGCTATCTACCCCTCGTGCCTTCAGTTCCAACGCGTTGTATGACAATGGATTCAAGGCGATCGGCGGCGTCGTCGCTGGGCAGCGAGTCCTGCGAGACCGAGCACCGCGATGGCGCCAGGGGCGGGAACTGAGTAGGTGAAGTCGTCCATGGTGAAGTGACCGCCCTGCGAGCTGACGGTCAGCGTGTCAATATCGTGGAAGCCGCCACCGAACGTGATCAATTCGACGATGCTCCAGTGACTCAGCACATGTTCCGATTCGGCCACCACCGCGCCGCTGCGAAATCCCTGAAAGACGACCGTCAGGGCATCGTCCCAAGCAGCATTGATCCACACGGATTCCATGTTCCACAAACCACCACCGTCGAGCGAGATTTCGACTGAGCTCGCCCATGGCGAGAAGAAGGCCTGCTCGCCGCTGGTGACTCCATAGGTGTAGCCGTTGTCTGAGCCGTTTGGCACGTAAACACACGCTTGGTAATCGCCCCCCGAGGCTTCTGGGCAATACCAACTCAAACCTGCGTGTTGTGAGAAGAAGCCATATGACTCGATGATGTCGTCGGGGTCGTCATTGGGTGTATCAAGTCCCTCAAAATCCGCCACAATCGGCCCCGACCAGCCGGCCATGGCTCCCGTGGTCAGAAGCATCGTCGCTATGCAGAGTGTTGTTGTGAACTTGTTCATT
>JASMMN010000178.1 GCA_030748155.1 Phycisphaerales bacterium | reverse complement strand
TGTCTCGCAGATCCATTTCGGTGAGATCGTTCTGCACCATCAACTTCACGAGTTCCTTGAGTTTGCGAATGTCGATCATCATGCCGTCCCTTCTTGTGGAAGCGCCAAGATGGCGCCCGACAGGCTTGAATCAAGATCTTTGGAAAGTACTCGCGGACCGCCGTCCGTCACGAGAATGTCGTCTTCGATGCGGACGCCACCAATACCGGGCAGATAGATGCCAGGCTCGATGGTGACGACCATGCCGGCTTCAAGCGGCACGTGCTCGCCGACGCGCCCGAGAAAGGGTCGCTCGTGTACGTCACGACCGAGGCCGTGCCCGACACCGTGCGCAAACTGCTCGCCATGCCCAGCCGACTCGATGATCTCCCGTGCAGCGGCGTCCACATCTCCCGTCATCGTGCCCACCGTGCACGCATCAATGGCAGCGCGATTTGCTTCTGCCACCACGGTGTACATTCGCCTCATCTCATCGCTGGGTTCACCAAGGAAGAACGTCCTCGTGAGATCGCTGCACAAACCATCGAACCGAGCACCCCAATCGATCAGTAGCACCCCGGGACCAATCAGATCCCCGCCAGGGACGTGATGAATCACACTTGCGTTCGCCCCGCTCCCAATGATGGGTTCGAAAGATTCGGACTCGGCCCCACGGATGCGCATCTCGTAGATCAGTCTCGCCGCCACCTGCCCTTCACTCATGCCCAGTCGCAACTCCGCAAGCGTCGCATGCAGGGCTGCAATCTGAATGGCGATGGCCCGCTCGATCGTTTCGATTTCTTCGGGGCTCTTCCGCATACGCAGGTGTGCGAGCAGCCCGCTGATCGGGGTAAGTTCGGTGTCCTTGAGTTGTGTGGAGAGGTCGTCCCTGGCCTCCAGTGTCAGATGACCAGCTTGGACGCCCAGTTCCCGCAACCCCTCATCAGCCAGCACCTGACCGATGCACTCGATCTGAGCCGGCCGGTTCTGAATGGCCAGTTCGAAGCAGCCGCCCTCTTCCCAAGGTGCGAGATACTCCTCATACCGGCGGTCGGAAATGAGAACGGCTCGGTTTGGAGTCACCAGAATGCGGGTGTCGTGGCCGAAGCACCCGGCAACGAAGCGAACATCCTGCTCGCCACTGACCAGCATCGACTGGACGCCCCGCTTGGTAAGACCATCACGAAGGCACGCCAGCCGCTCCGAAGCCAATGTCATGTCGCCAACGACCGTCATAAGGGGTGGGAGTATAGCGATCTCGCCGGGTTCATCCGCCATCGTGCGGCGATCATCGGCGATCGTGAAAGGATGGGGTCAGGTACCTGATCCCTTCGGCGGTCCCAGCACTTCCTTCATGATGACGTACTCCCGCCAGCGGTTTCGCCTTCTGGAGCGAGAGGATGGTGTTGACGCTGCGAAGGGCGGTGATGGCGTTTCCGGTGCAGCCCTTCGCTGCGGCATGACCTTCGGTGGTGCGGTCCGCGGAGTGGTCTTCACGGCTCGCTGTGGAGGGTTGAGAGAAAGACCGGTGTCGGGCGGAGAAGCGGTAGGCTTCACGCCTTTGGTCTTCGGCGTCAATCCCCCACCCTTGTTCTTCTTCTTGGCTGCGCCGATCACGCTGCCCACGCCGGAAGCCAACAGTATGCCGAGAAAGACGAGGTCACCGATGTCCATGAGCAGAGTGTACGGGGTCCGTTGCCGCCCGGGGATTCGGGCCGAAGATAGTGATGTTCGGCCAAGGCTCTAGGCGGTACCTGACCCCTTCACCAGCCAGCGGCTGCCGTCCCGACGAGTGACCCACTCAAACTGAGTGTCGAACACCGCACCGAGCACATCGGGCTGCAGCACATCGCAGGCGATGGCGGCGTGAATGAGAGACCCGTCCTGGAGAAGCCAAGCTCTGTCCGCCCGGTCTGCCGCCACAGCCAGATCGTGGACGGCGACCACGACTGTCCCGCCGCTGCGGGCGTGCAAGGTGAGCATGTCCCATACCCCATCGGCCCAGCGATGATCCAGCGGTGCCGTCGGCTCATCCAATACCAACAACGACGAGTCGTTCCGCTGAGCCCAGAGCCTGGCAAGATGGGCCCGCTGTGCCTGCCCGACGGAAAGGGTGCAGACGGGGCGTTGCCGGATCGCCGTCAAGTCGAGTGCCACCAGCGCAGCTTCGATCGCCTCGGCTGAAGCAGACAACCGCAAACGACCAAGTTCCACCAGACGCTCAACGCTCAGCGACAGATCCGAAGCCGGCCGCTGCGGAAGCATCGCCACACAGGCCGCTCGGTCGGTGACCGAGCGTTGATGGAGATCCACCCCATCCAGATTGACCGCGCCTGCCGAAGGTCCGGTGATTCCCGCTACCGCTTCCAACAGCGTCGTCTTCCCGCTTGCATTGGGACCGATGACGGCTGTCACCTCGCCCGGGCTGGCTTCCACCCCGATCGGCCCGAGTGTGAAGTCGCCCCTTGTCACCATCATGTCTTCACATCGAAGCATGCCGACCTCCTCGTCGCAGCAGCCACAGGAAGAACGGTCCCCCCGCAAGCGTGGTCAACACACCAACCGGCAATCGTCCATTGCCCAGATCAATCACCTGCCGAAGCACATCGGCCCCCACGACCAGTATCGCGCCAGCCAACACCGCCGCCGGGACGAGAAGCAGATGCCGCGAACCTACCAGCAGCCGCGCCACATGCGGCGCGACCAGCCCGACGAAACCCAGCGGACCGCTGATCGCCACCGTCACCGCCGTCAAGATGCCGGCCGCTACCAGGCAGATCAGCCGCGTGCTTCCGGGCGAGCCGCCGATCGATGTGGCCGAAGCATGGTCCAGCAGCAAGGCATCCAGCCGGCCATGGGCGTAGAACCCCCATGCCACTGTCACTGCGAGCAGAGTCGCAAGCAGTGGAAGAGCCGAGGCGGGCAGCGTTTCGGGAATGGTCCCCATCGCCCACGAGAGAAACCGACCACGCAACCCCTCGGGCACCAGCCCTTGCAGCAGCACCATGCCCGCTCCCGCCATGGTCGCGACAATGACACCGGCCAAGATCGTGGAGACCGGATCGGGCCAGCCATCTCGCCGCCCAAGCACCAACACCAGAACAACCGCCAAGACGGCGCCCAACATGGCCGGAGGCATCCACGGAGGGTCCCCCACGCCGGATACGTGCGCGATATACAGGGCGAGCATCACGCCAAGCCCCGCTCCACTGCTCACGCCGAGTACCGATGGAGCGGCCAGTGGATTGCGAAGTGAAGCCTGCAGGAGCGTGCCTGAAAGTGACAGGGCCCCACCGATCAGCGCCCCCGCTGCTGCAGCCGTGACTCGAAATCCTCGCCACGCCGCATCCGGCCAAGCAAGCGAGAAATCGCCGGTTGACGGGTCGCGATCAATCAACAGTCGCAGGATCATCGCGGCGACCACAGCGACAGCAAGCAGGATGATCCACCCGCGGCTGCCGAAACGCGTCACGCCTGCACTGCCACAAGCTGCGTCCTGATAAGGCGGTCGTACAACTCGCACCGGCCGAGAAGTTCGTCGTGGGGTCCGACATCGACAATGCGGCCCTCCTCCATCACCACGATGCGGTGGCAATCCAAGACGGTGGCCAGCCGATGCGCGATGACGAAGACGGTGCAGTTGCTTATCTCGCGAATGGCCTGTGCGATCGATGCCTCCGATTCGCTGTCAACCTGACTCGTGGCCTCGTCGAGAATAAGCAGCGATGGCTTCCTCAAGATCGCCCGAGCAATCGCCAGTCGCTGACGCTGTCCACCTGAAAGGGACGCCCCGTGTTCCGCGATCATCGACTCATACCCGTTTGGAAGTTCGCTGATGAATCCATCGGCATGACTCGCCACAGCTGCGGCTTCTATCTGGTCGAACGACACGTCCGGCCGGCCGATCGCGATATTCTCGGCAATCGTGCCGTGAACAATAAAGGAATCCTGCGTCACCACACCAATCTGCTTTCGCAGGTCCGCCAAACTCACGGTCGCAAGATCCACGCCATCGATACTCACGACGCCAGCCGTGGGATTGAACAGCCGGGGCAGCAGGCTCACCAGCGTTGTCTTGCCGGATCCATTCGGACCCACAATGGCGATGTGCTCGCCAAAGCGAACGTCAAGATCGACATCGACCACGGAGGGGGTCTCTGCCGATGGATACGAGTAGTACACGCCCGCAAACCGAACCGATTCGCTGTGCCGAGACAGAGGAGCACCATCGGCTGATTCTGTTTCCTCGTCGAGTACTTCCAGAATCCGTTCGGCGGGAGCCGCCGCAGTGCTGATGCTGTTGATGATACCCGCGAGCGGTCGGAAGGAGGCGCCGGCTACGGCAAGCGAACCGACCGAGAGCAAAAACCGCTCGAACGGAAGGTTGCCCTTGAGGATGCTGTTCGCAGCCAGCAGGGCGAGTCCGCCAAGTACGATGATCGCCAACGTCTCCATGATGGGACTGCTCATCGCTTTGGCGGTCCGCATCCGGAGTTCGTGCTTGACGACACGCTTGTTCACCACAGCAAACTGCTTGGCAGCCGTTTCCTCGGCGGTGCTGGTTTTAACTGCCCTCAACCCCTGTACCCGCTCATTCGAAAGTCGGAGAAGATCCTGCTGCGCGACCAATGATCCGTAAGAGCCTCGCCTGACCCGACTGGCGAGTTTCCGCAACACGAATCCGAGTACTGGACCGACAATGACCGCCACGACCACGATCTTCCAGTCGAATATGACCGCCACAGCGAGAGCCGCGATGCCCTTGGTGAGTTGCGCCACAGACTTTCCAAGCAATGCGATGAACCCCGATTCGAGCGTGGCTGTGTCCCGAATAATCCGGGAGATGTGCTCGCTTGGCCCCTGCTGCACGACCCGATGAAGTGGCAGGCGAAGTACGTGCTCGAAGAGCCGCTGGCGAATGCTGGCGATCGTCAAGGTTGACAGTGTCTGACTGATGTACTGATGCATGAAGTTGGCGGTGGCACCGATGAGCGTCAGGATCCATACCACGACGATGAGCAGCAGTACGCCGTTGAATCGACTCTCGGGCAGCACGGCCACGATTCCCTCGGGCACATGCCAGAACCCTCCATCCGCGTTGACCTGCTCGGCGAGTTGCCGCAGCCCCTGCCCACCATCGGGATGCAGGATCTGCTCAAGCATCGGCCCGAGGCTGAGGAGCCCCACGCCAAGACCCGCCGCCGAGACAAAGGCCATCGCAATCGCGAGGATCAACATGCCCCGCCGATCAAGCAGGTGCTTCGATAATGTCCAAAAGGGACCCATGATTCACTCAGTATCGCCGCTGCGAGCCTCCCCGTACAGCCGGGCAAGATCATTCCAGAACCCCGGG
>JASMMN010000177.1 GCA_030748155.1 Phycisphaerales bacterium | reverse complement strand
TCATCGTCATCAAACCCGACCGCCCGAATAGGCGCTCGTCCTTCGGCATTCGAATCGGAAGTCATCAGTTCTTGCAACATCTCTCCGGTGCTTGGCTTCCACAACCGAATCACGCCTGTGTCGTCACCAGTCGCAATGAGATCGCCGCGGCGGTTCAATGCTGCTGCCTGAAAGGGCCCATCGGAGGCCCTGATCTCTTGGGTAACAGTTCCTGTCTTTGCATCGATGACCAGAACCGCCAAGTCGCTCAGCACGAGAAGTTGAGTGTCATCGGCGCTGTACACAACCCTTGCAATCTTGGACGACTTGATGTCGATGTAGTCGATCAGGTCCACAACAGTATGCGCCGCATCTGTTCGGCCGTGAATGTACTGCCATTCGAATGGCATGTCTTCGGCGGGGATGTCGTCAAGCCAGTGGCGAGCCACCTGAAGTTGTTCGCGTCCCGATGCGATGTCGTCCCGCGCCACTGCTGCTCCTGCGGCCGAGATTGCGGCGGTGTAGCCGTGTATGGCTGCCCTCGTATTGGCGGCCTCGGCCATTCCCCACATGACGGCGCTCACTGCACCGGCGCCTACCAGCACAACAACGACTGCAACAATCGCTGTAGCGGTTGCTTTGTGCCGCTTGCCAAACCGCTTCATGAAATCCCATGCCGACGGAGCCTTGGCCGCAATCGGCTCGCCATCGAGGTATCGGGCGATGTCTTCTTCCATCGCGATTGTGCTCTGATACCTGCGGTCTCGGTCCTTCTCCAAGGCCTTGAGCGTGATGGTTTCGATGTCGCCACGCAGGCGTTTGTCGATGGACGAGGGCTTCGTGGGATCCTCCTCCTTGATGATCCGTGCCGCTTCGTGGATGGCGATGCGCTTCACGTTGTACGGTGGCTGTCCGCAGAGCAGTTCATACAACACCACTCCAAGCGCATAGACATCGCTGCGCGTGTCGATGTCGTTCGGGTCGGCATCGCACTGCTCGGGGCTCATGTACTGCAGCGTGCCGATCAGGGCACCCACATCGGTTTGCAATGTCGTGACAGCCAGGTCGCTGTCCGTGCTGCGGGCCACACCAAAGTCGATGACCTTTGGTACGCCGCTGGAGGTCACGAGGATATTGCCCGGCTTGAGATCGCGGTGGATGATGCCCTTCTGGTGACCGTGCTGCACGGCGGCGTTGACTTTCTGAAAAAGCACCAATCGCTCGCGGGTGCCGAGTTTCTTGGCATCGCAGTACTGGGTAATGGACTTGGCCCCCGGCAGGTATTCCATGGCAAACCATGGTCTGCCGCCCGAACCGTCATCCCACGTACCGGCCTCGAAGATCTGGGCAATACCTTCGTGGCGAAGTCGTCCGAGTGTCTGCGCTTCGTACTCAAACCGCCGCAGCGCACTCTTTGACGTGACGCCGCGTTTCATCATTTTGAGCGCAATCGTGCGCCGCGGCGATTTCTGCACGGCTTCGTAGACAATGCCCATGCCGCCCGATCCGATGACACGTTTGATGGTGTACCGCTCGACGGTGCTGCCGAGCATTGGGTCCGGTGGCGGCTTGGCCTGTGGCATTGGTGTTGTGCTGGCACCGCTGTCACGGGGTTCCATCGCGCTCAGCAGCGAGCGGACCTCAGAAAGCAGCGTGTCATCATCTCCGCACTCGCCCAACAAGAATGCCTCTTGCGCATCCGCCTCCAACTCCGATGCGCGGTGGAAGAGGTCCTGGATACGGTGCCAGTCGGGAGTCATGGGGCGGAGTTCTCTTCGGGTGCCTTGCTTGACATGGGATCATCGAGTTCTCGTCGTAGCCAGGCCCGAGCGAATGACCAGTCCTTCTGCACGGAACGCCTGGAGATACCCAGCACTGCCGCGACTTGATTGACGGTGAGACCACTGACAAAACGCAGCCA
>JASMMN010000176.1 GCA_030748155.1 Phycisphaerales bacterium | reverse complement strand
TATCCCGGTGGCGCTCCGAATGAAGTGCTGACCGCAGTAGTTGCCTCCGATGTGGAAGTGGCCTTCGATGACAACGGCGAAACCGATCCGGGCTGGACTGTTTCCGGTGACGCCAGTGACGGACAGTGGGAGCGGGGCGTCCCTGCAGGCGGTGGCTTGAGAGGCGACCCGCCGACCGATGCCGACGGAAGCGGACAGTGCTGGTTGACCGACAACGTCGAAGGCAACAGCGATGTGGACGGCGGCAGCACCGTGCTCACCTCGCCTGAGTTGGACATCTCCGGCGACGGCTGGACTCTGGGCTACTGGCGGTGGTATTCCAACAACTTTGGTGGATCGCCCAATGCCGACATCCTGACCGTCCAGTGGTCCGAGGTGGGCGCTTCGAGTTGGCAGAACCTCGAAACGGTCGGTCCGAGTGGTCCCGGCACCTCCGGCGGCTGGATTCGCGCCGAATTCGACCTTGATGCAAGCGGCTTGACGGGTGTTGACGCCTTCCAGATCCGTGTCAACGCCGACGATTCCGGCAGCGGCTCGGTCATCGAGGCCGGTCTCGATGGCATACAGGTCGGTCGGATCGAGTGCGAAGACACTCCGTGCCCGGGCGATATCGACGGCAGCGGCGAGGTCGACGTCAATGACGTCCTGTTGGTTCTGGGTGCCTACGGCACCGACGACCCCGCCGGTGATATCAACGGCGACGGCATCGTCGATGTCAACGACATCCTCGCCGTCGTCGCCGCTTTCGGACCCTGCTGATCGCCGCTCGGCAGATCTTGATCAGTACGCCTTGGCCCAGACAACGCGTTGGGCGCTGGGTTTGCCGGTGAAGATGCAGGTGCCCGGTTCACCGTCTTCGAGTGGGATACAGCGGACCGTGACACCCAACTCCTCGTTGATGCGTTTCTCGACGTCTTCATCGCCGCAGAAGTGGGCGTAGGCAAAGCCGGCGTGTGGGGGCGTGGGGTCGCCCGGGGGCGCTTTGAAGAAGTCGCGGAAGGCACCTTCTGAGTCGATGTCGCAGGAGTTGCTCTGCTGGAAAGCCAGAGCGCGGTCGTACATGCCCTGCTGGATTTCTTCGAGGATGTCGTGCACGCTTGACACGAAGGCGGCACGCCCCATGTTCTCTTTGTCCTTGTGGCTCTTGTCGCGCCGTGCCATGAACACGCTGTCACCGTCCATGTCTCGCTGGCCGATGTCGAGCCGAATGGGTACGCCGCGACGAATCCACTGCCAGTTCTTTTCTCCGCCGCGGATGTCTCGATCGTCAATCTCGACCTCGATGTGCCGACCGTGATACGGGATCACCCGCAGGTCGTCAGCGATCTTGTGGCAGTAGTTCAGCACCGCCTCCGGGTTTTCAGCCCGCCCAGTCATCGGAAGAATGACCACATGCGCCGGGGCGAGCCGCGGGGGAAGAAGGAGACCGTCATCGTCGCCGTGGGCCATGACCATGCCGCCGACCAATCGCGTGGAGACGCCCCAGGACGTGGTCCAACAGTATTCGAGTTTGCCTTCTTCGCTTTGGTAGGTCATGTCCTGCGCGGTGGAGAAGTTCTGGCCGAGGAAGTGTGTGGTGCCAGCCTGCAAGGCCTTGCGGTCCTGCATCATGGCCTCGATGCACAGCGTTCGGACGGCACCTGGAAAGCGCTCGACCGCGGTTTTCTCACCGGTGAGCACAGGCATGGCCATCCAGTTGTTGGCAAAGTCGGCGTAGACATCGAGCATCCGCTCGGTCTCCTCCATCGCCTCCTCTGAGTTCGCATGCGCGGTGTGGCCTTCCTGCCAGAGGAACTCACTGGTTCGCAGGAAGAGCCGGGGCCGCATTTCCCACCGCATGACGTTCGCCCACTGGTTGATCAGCAGAGGAAGATCACGATAGGACTCGATCCACCGGCTGAATGCATCACCGATGATCGTCTCGCTGGTGGGGCGGATGATGAGCGGCTCTTCCAGTTCACCAGCAGGAATGAGCGTGCCGTCCGTTCCCTTCTCAAGGCGATGGTGGGTGACCACCGCACATTCCTTGGCAAACCCATCGACATGCTCGGCTTCTTTTTCAAGAAATCGCTTCGGGATCAGCAATGGGAAGTAGGCGTTCCGGTGGCCCGTGGCCTTGAACATCCCATCGAGCACCCGCTGGTAGTTTTCCCAGAGGGCATAGCCCCACGGTTTGATCACCATGCAGCCACGAACCGGCGAAGGCTCCGCCAGATCGGACTTTCGCACGACCTGCTGATACCACTCCGGATAGTTCTCATCTCGAGTCGGTGAAATAGCTGTCTTTGCCTTGGTCGCCATGGCGGGCAGGATACTGGGCTGCGGGGCATGCCGGGGGGGATGGGGGCGGTATCGTGCTCTGCACACCCATGAATTCAATGCCCGCCGACACACGCTTGTACATCCTTCGCCGCGTATCCGGCGGGCATGGCGGCGCGGAACTGGCGGTGCAGCGATTCGGCAGGATGTTCGGTGACGAGTATCAGGTCGTACCGCTTTCGGACCGGACGCTCGGGCTCCAAGGCGATCTGGCCCGCCGAGTGTTGCCCAGATGGTGGCGGCCGATCCGATATGCGAAGCGGGCCGACGCGTACCTTCGCGCAGAGGCGCCGGGAATCGTACTCAGCCTTGAACGCGGTCCGGCATGCACGATCTACAGGGCTGGTGACGGCGCACACCGGCGATGGTTGGAGATCAAGGGCGGACTGGGCCACTGGTTCAATCCGCTTCATTGGATCTTGCCTGTGTTGGAGAACCGCTCGATCGCGAAGGCTGTTGTGGTCGTCGCCAATTCAGAGATGGTTCGTCGAGATCTCGCGCGTTTTCATCCAGCGTGCGAATCCAAGATACGGGTGATTCGCAGCGGTGTTGACTCGTCGCAGTTCTGCTGGCGAGAGGAGGATGCGCGGGACACCCGCGGGCGGATTGGGTGGACGGCCGATGGTGAGCACTGGCTCTTCGTGGGCAGTGGTTGGGAAAGAAAGGGGCTGGCAGTTGCGTTGAGATTGCTGAGCCATCGCCTCCGGCGGGGACCGCAGGTGGGGACTCCATCACCGATGCTGCATGTCGTCGGCAGCGGTCGGCCGAAGCGGTTTCAATCGCTTGCCGCACGGTTGGGTGTGTCGGCGGCAGTCGAATTCCACGGCCCGAAGCGGGGTCTCCAAGATTGGTACTCGGCGGCCGATCTGATGGTACTCCCGACAGCCTATGACCCATGCTCAAATGCCACGCTCGAGGCACTGGCCTGCGGCTGTCCGGTCGTTACTACCAAGTCGAACGGCGCGGCCGAGGCGATCACGATCAGCGAGGCGGGCCTGACGATCGATGCAGATCGCCCCGACTTCCAGCGGCTGGACGAGTGGTTGGATGAGAGTTTGAAGCGAGCGGATCGCAGTCGTATTGCCAAGTCGATGGCTGCTTGGACGCAGGATCGGGAACGCGGCGAATACGAATCCCTGTTTGAGGAAGTCCGATGCCAATGAGCGATCACCGAGCACCATCCGCGCTCCCGATTTCGGTCTGCATGCTCGTCAAGAACGAAATGGACCGACTGCCACGTACGCTCGCGGCACTCGCGGAGTTCGCCGAGATAGTCGTGCTCGACTCCGGAAGTGCCGATGGATCGGTTGATTACGCGCGCAACCATGGGTGTGTGGTGTACGAATCCGAGTGGTTCGGATTCGGCGCTATGCGAACGAAGGTATTCCGGTACGCGCAGGAGCCATGGATCTTGTGGTTGGATGCCGACGAGATCGTGACCGATGGCCTGTTGTCCTCCCTTCGACAGTTGTTTCGGGATGGAGCGACCGCCGATGCTTATCAGATCAATCGAATGGTCCACTTCATGGGCAAGCGGGTGCGGCACGGCGACTGGTTCCCGGACTGGAACACGCGGCTGTTTCGGTCGACCTGTTGGGAGATGGACGAGCGGCCCGTTCACGAGACGATCCGGGTTACCGGCCGGGTAGGTCGCCTCCGAGGCCTTCTTGAGCACCATTCCTATCGCGACTGGTCCGACCGGCGAGCACGGGCGGAGCGATACGCCGAACTTTGGGCAGCGATGGAGGTTTCGCGGGGCCGCCGGCCAAGACCCGGTGAGGCAGCAATACGCGGCCTCTGGCGGTTCGTTCGCGGCTACCTGCTTCGGCTTGGCTTCATGGACGGCCTGCTCGGTCTGCGGATTGCAGCGAGCATCGCCTCCGAGACTCGCCTCAAGTACCGTCTGCTCCGAAAGGGGTCCGACCGATGATGTGCAGGGAAGGCCCGCTCGCGGCGGCTGCGACGTCCGCAAGGTGGTTGTGATGACCACGAGTCAGCCGCCGGTTGCTGCCTGGCCGCGGGTCATGCTCGCCGACATCAAGATCGCCCACAGCGTGTTTGCGCTGCCGTTTGCAGTGTTGGCGGCGGTGATGGCGGCGTGGCCGCCGGAATCGGCAGGAGTCTCGGGGGTGTCGGGGGGGCGGTTCGCTGGCGTGTTTGTGTTGATTGTGGCGGCGATGGTGACGGCGCGAACAGCGGCGATGCTGAGCAATCGGATCTTCGATCGGGCGATTGATGCTCGCAACCCGCGGACTACTTCGCGACCGCTCGCATCCGGGGCGGCATCGTTGTCGAACTATATTTTCGCTCTTGCCACGGCATCCGTGTTGTTTGTCGGAATTGCCTCGGGCTTCTGGTTTCTCTATGGAAACCCATATCCAGTACTACTGGCAGTACCTGTGCTCGCATGGATTTGTGCCTATGGCTTGTTCAAGCGGTTTACGTCGTGGTGCCACGTATGGCTCGGCGCCTCACTCGCGATGAGCGTGCCCGCGGCCGCGGTGGCGATCAATCCCGATGCAGTGCGTGTCGAGCCGTCCCTGTGGTTGCTCGCTGGCATGGTGCTCTGCTGGGTGGCCGGTTTCGACATGATCTACGCCCTGCAAGATGTGGCGGTCGATCGCGCCGAGGGTCTGTACTCG
>JASMMN010000175.1 GCA_030748155.1 Phycisphaerales bacterium | reverse complement strand
GAACTTCTCGAGAACGCCGGGCAGGGTGTGCGTGACCGACGTCAAGAACTCGGCATGAGCAGTTGTTGAGTGGGCGTCGTGCTGATGATCGAGACCCCCGGGCAGGGGCTGCACGAGATTACCAGCGATGTTGCGGGGGTTTTGGCCGGATCCGATGTCCGAGACGGCCTGTGTGTTCTGTTCGTGCAGCACACCTCGGCAAGCCTGACCATTCAAGAAAACGCGGATCCTTCAGCGCGACGTGATCTTGAATCGTGGCTCGGGCGAACCATTCGCGAAGATGACCCCTGCTGGACACACACCGCCGAAGGACCGGACGACATGCCCGCACATGTGCGGGCGATGGTGACCGATGTGTCCCTGTCGATTCCCCTTATCGACGGCCGACTCGCACTCGGGAGTTGGCAGGGCATTTATCTCTGCGAGCATCGCCGCGACGGACATCGGCGGAGGGTGGTTGTGACGTTCGTTGCGCAAGGGTGAGTGCGCGGTCTTGTTGCGGCGAGGCCGGGATCGAGCCGCATGACACTGTCCTCTTGTCCCGCGTCAGCCTGCTGCTGGCGGCGGAGCGGCCCACCCCTTACAGCCGATCCACGAGTTCGTGAAGGTCCTTCTTTACCCCCTCGCGAGCGTGGGGGCCGAGTTTCTCCATGGCATCGGTAAGTTCGATGAATCTGGCTCGCACCTCGGAGGGAGCCAACCCACAGGCGGCGATGCGGACATGGGATGCCGGTGCGGCGACTCGGCGAACCGCCGCCTTCTTTTTCGGTCGGCGTCCCCGCTTTGCGGTGATTCCGAACTTCTTGAATGCCTTGTTGATCGTCAGCAGTGAGCATCCGACCTCTTTGGCGATCTGTTTCTGGGTGAGACCGTCCTGCTCATAGAGTTTCCGAAGGACTGACTCGTCGTGCCAGAGTTTGGATGCCTTGTTCCTGCCGTTCGCAGTTGGCATGCGTTGAATGACTCGGGTGGTCTCGGTACCCATGGTTACCCTCCGCAGCAGGGCGCTGCTTTCCATTTGATGTTGCAGCCGACCGAAGGGATCTGTTTCCCGTCAACTGGCATGTCTTGGCAGACCGCGTCCATCGCTCGCCGGAGATCTGTCCCCGTGACCGGGGATATGTCACCGGGCCTGGTGTCGTCGAACTGACCTCGGTAGACGAGCGTTCCTGTCTTGTCATAGAGGAAGAAGTCGGGCGTACACGCCGCGTCGAACGAGCGAGCCACCGACTGCGTGGGATCGGGCAGATAGGGGAAAGTCATGCCGTGCCGAGCAGAGAAGGCAGGCATGTGCTCGGGGCCGTCGTCGGGGTAGTGTTCGACATCATTGCTGTTGATGCCCACGATTCCGATCCCGCGGTCCATGTAGACACCAAGCAGCCCGAGTTCGTCAGCCAGATGTACGACGTAGGGGCAGTGGTTGCACATGAAGATCACCAACAGGCCATGTCTGCCCATCAGCGTGGTTGATGTATGCATGAGACCCGCTGCGTCCGCCAATTCAAAGGCGGGCAGGGGTGTGCCGAGCGGCACCATGGTGGATGGAGTTCGAGCCATGAGGGTGTTTGTTCCTGAGGTCAGCACAACGCACGACCCCGGTATATGCCCCGTCAGTTCATACACTCTACCACATCAATGAGATGTTGAGAACGCTATTGCTACACTTCTCGTTTCTGGCCACTGCAAAGCATCGTTTTTACTTGGAGCGGTATCACGGCGATGAAAATCCATGAGTATCAGGCAAGAGCGTTGCTGGCCGGAGCGGATGTCCCGGTTCCCGATGGAGAGATGGTTACGACGGTCGAGGATGCAGTGCTGGCCGCAGATCGGTTGCTTGCAGGATCACCTCCGGTCATTGTCGTCAAGGCGCAGGTCCACGCTGGTGGACGGGGAAAGGCGGGCTTCGTCAAGGTGGTCCACACTGCCGAGGAAGTCAAGGACGCCGCCACCTTCATGCTCGGCAATCGCATGGTGTCGCCGCAGACGCCTCCGGAGGGACTCGAGGTGGATCGGCTCCTCGTGGCCGAGGGCGTCGACATTCAGCGGGAGATCTACCTCGCCATCACGACCGACCGCGCGAGGCGAACGAACACGCTGATCGCCTCAGCCGAGGGCGGTGTTGAGATCGAGCAGGTTGCAGAGGAGCGACCCGATGCCATTCTGAAAGTGCCGATGGATCCACTTGACGGTCTCAGCCCGTTTCAGGCACGCGATCTTGCGTTTCGGCTTGAGTTGGAAGGTGGGCAGGTTCGACAATTCGTGAGCCTTGCGATGAACCTCGCGCAGCTGTTCATCGAGACTGACGCATCGCTTGCCGAGATCAATCCGTTGGTCATCACACCGGCGAGCGATGCGTGGCCCGACGGTCAAGTCGTCGCCATCGACGCCAAGTTCAACTTTGACGACAACGCCTTGTTCCGCCAGCTGGCCATCTCAGAACTCTTCGATCCGGCCGAGGAGGATCCCGATGAACTTCGCGCCAAGCGAGCCGGGCTCAACTTCGTGGCGCTCGACGGCAACATCGGATGCCTCGTCAATGGCGCGGGGCTGGCCATGAGTACGATGGACATCATCAAGCTCCATGGCGGCGAGCCGGCGAATTTCCTCGACGTCGGAGGCGACGCAACGCAGGAAGCCGTGACGGAGGCCTTTCGGATCATCCTTGCCGAAGAAGGCGTGAAGGGCGTTCTTGTCAACATCTTCGGCGGCATCATGCAGTGCGACCGTATCGCGAGGGCAATCGTGGCAGCTGCCGAGGAAGCGGGTTTCGAAGTACCGCTGATCGTGCGGCTTGAGGGAACGAATGTCGATGCGGCGCGGGTTGTACTCGAAGAAGCGCAGGAACGCCTGCCCACCATGCGAACCGCGATCGACCTCGGGGATGCGGCCAAACAGGTGTGCGCGGCCGTGGCCTGATCGATCCATGGCAACCGAAGCGACTCCTGTCCGCCTTGCCGAGCGTATTGCGTCCATCGATGTACTGCGCGGCGTGGCGCTGCTGGGCATCCTGCTTCTCAACGTGCGGGCATTCGCCTTGCCATCGGCGGCCTACGCCTCGCCCGCTGTCGCTGGCGGCCAGACGCCCGCAGACATGTTCGCCTTTACAGCCGTGCAGATCTTCGCGGATCAGAAGTTCATGGCCATCTTTTCGTTGCTGTTCGGGGCCGGCATCGTCATCTTCACCCGCCGTGCCGAAGCGCAGACCGGTCGCAGCGGGAGCGTTCACTACCGTCGGATGGCGTGGCTGCTGCTCATTGGACTCTGCCACGCCTGGCTGCTGTGGTGGGGAGACATCCTCGTGGGCTACGCGATCTGCGGCATGCTGGTGTATCCGCTTCGGCGGGTGCGGCCCGAGTTGCTTGTGGTCATCGGAGCAGGTCTGCTGCTCATCGGCTCGCTGCTCTGGCTGGGCATGGGTGCTACCGTCGGTTTTGGCGGGCCGGAGGCGATCGCCCAGGTGAAGGCGCTCTCAAGACCATCCGCGGAGGCGCTGTCCAATGAGCACGCTGCTTGGACCGGAGGATGGCTCGAGCAGGGGCCGCTGCGGGTCAAGTTGGCCCTCACGCTGGAGACATTCCTCCTGCTCGCCTGGGTGGTGTGGCGAGCTGGCGGGCTGATGCTCATTGGCATGGCCTGCTACAAGTGGGGCGTTTTCGACCTCACACGGTCTTCCGCGTTCTACGTGGTGCTGATGCTGACGGGATGTGCGATCGGGATGCCGCTTGTGTGGCACGGCCTGTCGATACAGGAGTCCTGCGAATGGTCTGGCATTGATGCTGCCTTTGCCAACACGCTCTGGAACTACTGGGGAAGCATCGGTATCGCGGCGGGTTGGATTGGCGCGGTCATGCTGCTCTGCCGAGCGGACCTTGCGGCCTTGATCCGAGTCCCCTTGGCCGCCGTCGGCCGCATGGCGCTGAGCAACTATCTTGCGCAAAGCGTGCTGTGCGGCGTGATCTTCTACGGGTGGGGGCTTGGGTACTACGGGCACTTCGGGTACGCCGGGCAACTTGTGATCGTCATGGGCATCTGGGCGGCGCAGTTGATCTGGTCGCCGCTGTGGCTGGGCGTATTCCGCTTTGGCCCGATGGAGTGGCTGTGGCGTTCGCTCACGTATTGGCAGGTGCAGCCCCTGAGCCGCTCCCCGTTACACTCTTCGGCGTGAGCACCGTTTCGACCAGCCTGAGTGCCTTGTGCACCGATTTCTACGTCAATCACCGCATGGGCTTGACGCTTGACTTGCCCTCGCACCGCGAATCGGTGCTGGACCTCTTCGGTCGGCTTCGCAAGGAGATGCCCGAACTGGATCGGTTCCGCCGCTACAGCGGGGAGTTGGCCCTGGAATCGCCCGAGATCGGAGGGCGGTACGCCTGGGTAGCGCTGCAGCGGACCAGTGTGCGAAGCGGCTGGGTCAATCCAGATGAACTGGTGGCCCCGTATCGGTTGCATCGGATGCTGCTGGAGAACGCGCCCTATTTCCTGTCGATCACGCCGCTTGATGTCGAGTCGATCGAACTCATCTTCGGGTTCGATCTGGATGTGCCGGGCAATCGCAATGAGATCGTCTTCGACGCATTGCTCGCAGGCTCACCGTTTGCGGAGGTCGTCGAACAAGATCGTGAACATCTCTCCGACGTGCAGCCCTTCCTCGTGATGTCGTTGGATGAGGGCGAGCGGACGCAGGCGAGTGTGGAGGTCAAGACCCGCGGCGGTTCTCGCGAGGGACCCGGCGGTGAGTTGCGGGATCCGCTGAGTGTCTATCTCACCGTCCGCCGCAATGGTCCATTTCGCGATCTGAAGGAACTTCCCGATGTTCTGGCCATGCTCGCCGGTCACGCCGAGCGGATGGTCGAGGACCGCATGATTCCGAGCATCCTGATGCCGCTGCATGCGCGAATCGTGAGTGGATAGGCGGCAGGCATCAGCCGGGCCCAATCGCGGATATCAGTCCACTGGTATGGATCCCCGGGCGGTACCGGATCGCTTTGTTATCTGCGGCCGATCATGTTTCGGATGTGCTGAGGATCTTCCACCTGCCGCGTCAGGCAACTGAGGCGGGCGCTTTCTAGGACGACTGCGGCTTCCAGTGAGATGCGGGATATTTCGCGCCCTGCGGCGAGTCTCCGCAAGTGCCATCCAGCCAGTTCGCCAGCGTTGGCTTGTCCCTCGGTAGGAGGCGCTTCTTGGCTGACGCCGCCGGGGTCGGTCCATGACACACCCTCATCCGTCACGATAAGCCGACCGCCCTCGCCGAGAATGACCGCGCGGCGGACCCACGCGCCGCCGCCATCGCTGACGGTGATCGAGGCCGCTCGTTCGGTTCCGAACCGCATGGCTGCAGTCAGATGTCCGGACCGCTCGACGGTTGGGTCGGACGTGATCGGAAGGGGACCGGCGTGCGCGGCCCAGATTTCATCGGGCTCACCGAGTAGATGCGTGACCAAATCAAAGGCGTCGAGTGCCAGAGAAGCCCGTGAAGTTTGATGATCGCCCGCAGTGGACGATACGTGCACGCAGTGCACGGTTCCGAAGTCTTCAAGCGCCGCTGCGGCCGCTTGAAACGCGGCACCGCCTCGAAGCAGCGGAATGAAGATGGCTGGCATGCCGCCATCTGGTTCGCTGAGCAAATCCGACAATGCCGCAGGCGGAGGAGCGGAGGTTGCGACCGGCATGGCGGCGGCCCGAACGAGCCCACGCGCATCGGCATCGAGTGTTCGAGGCGCGGCCAGCCACACCACATCGACCTCGGCGTGAAGCACCTCCCGCAGATCAGTGCATGACGCCGCATTCAGCGCCGCCCCAAGAGCCGCAGCCCCGTGCTCATCGGCGCATCCCACCAGAACAGCCTCCAGCCGATCGCCTTTCGGCCCTTCGGCCAGTGCTCGCTCCAGCAGGCGAGTCTGATTGGGGTGGGCCCATATGGCCAGTCGTGGCATGGTGGCAGCGTAGCATGGCGGCAATGCCGCCAAGAGCAGTTGAGCAGGTGAGCAGTGGATCAGTAGGCGAGGGCGGAGAACACACCCATGCCTCCCTGCGGCGAAGCCGCTGCCTACAATTCCGTTTGTGAACAGGCGGCCGCTGTCGCCTGAAGGCGTTGGTCTTCTTGCGATGGAGGAAAGTCCGGACACGACAGGACACGGTGGTGGGTAACGCCCACCGGCTCGCGTTGAGTCAGGGAAAGTGCCACAGAAAATAAACCGCCCGCTTCGGCGGGTAAGGGTGAAAAGGTGCGGTAAGAGCGCACCGCCCGGCTGGTGACAGCTGGGGCACGGCAAACCCCACCGCGTGCAAGCGCAAGCAGTTCTCGCAGATCACTTCGGTAGTCTGGCCCGTGTCCGCGGGATGAGAACGGGTCGCGTGCTTGAGGCGCTCGGCAACGAGCGTCCCAGAT
>JASMMN010000174.1 GCA_030748155.1 Phycisphaerales bacterium | reverse complement strand
GCATGCCGATCAGCCGGTGTGGTACGCCCACTTGGCGGGACTCCGAGGTGGAGGACTGGGTGTTGTCGGGAAGGTGCTGGAGCGTGCCGCAGTTGCCGTCGGGTATCACGTCGAATTGGCTGTGGATCCCACGCCCATCGGCCCGGGTCGCCGTGCAGGGGCGCAGATCGTGTTCTCCAGGCCAAGCAACGAACAGGAGCGGGCGAGCGTGCCACCTGTCGTGCCATGGGGGGAGGCCGATTTGCTTCTTGGCTACGATCGTGGTGCTGCGCTGCGGGCGGTGGATCCGGACGGCGATCTTCGAGTTGCTTCACCGGAACGAACTTCGGTGTTGGTCAACATCGGGTTGTTCGATGATGAACTCGACCGAACCGATGACGCCGCCGAGCAGGCCGAGGCGATCGAAATGCATCTTCCCAAGATCGGGCGCCCCGATGGCGTGCTGGCTGCCGATCTCACCGGTCTGTGCCGGTATCGATTCCACAACGAGCGGCTCGCCGATGTCGTGCTGCTCGGTCTGGCGTGGCAGTCTGGCGCCATTCCGCTTTCACTGGATGCCATGCACCGGGCCATGCAGCAGGTGCAGGAGGATGGCGAGGCGCGTCTCAAGGAGGCGTTTGAATACGGCCGTGAAGCATGGCGGGATCCGGATCGGTGGCTTCGGCCGCAGGAGCGTGTGGCCGAACCCGGTCGCCGATCGGTGCGTCGGTATCGACTGATGCTCGCGAAGCGGCGGATGGCCGGAGGCGATCGTGCGAGTCGATTCCGGCGGCTCGCAGAGCGGGCGCTCGAAGACGTACCGGGGCTGCTTGAGACGACACCCGGCCGGGAAGCGCACCGCGACTTCGTGGTGGCACTGCGCCGATGTGTCACGTGGGGTGGGTTTGAAATGGCAGAGCGATTTGCAGATCGTATCCTCGCTCTGTACAAGGCCGATCGGGGTGACACCGGGCGGGCGCTCGTCCGCGCAGCGGTGCTTCCGATGGCCGAGACCCTGCTTATTCGTGATGCGGTGTACATCGCATCCATGGCAATCGGTGCCGAACACCGCCGTCAAACACGGCAGCGGTTGAATGTGCGGCGGGGTCGAGGGGACCGCATCTCAGTGCGATACCTGACCCGGCTTGAATGCACCTTTGTTCGCTGGAGACTGCGGCTGGATCTGCGAACAAGCGACTGGATGGCGCACATGCTGGCCGCCATGCGATTTGTGCTTCCCCATCGCTTCCGCGGCCATCGAGGGCAGCGGCATGTACGGAGACTGGTCGCTGAGGTCATCATGCAGGCGACCAATGCGCCTCCGGATGAGTACCAGCAGTGGAGATCTGTGCTTGAGCACCTTCACACCTATGCCCTCGACGGGCGACTCCGCCGAATCAGTCCGGCGGGGCTTCGCCGCGAGATTCGCCGGGCACGGGAGATTGAGTAGAGGCCCGCTCTGCCGATCGCCTGCTTGAGTGTTCCCGCGCCGCAGCCGCCCGCCGAAGTTGGCCGCAGGCCGCTGCGATATCGCGGCCTCGACTGGCGCGGATGTGGGCGTTGATGTGCCGCTCACGCAGGATTCTCTGGAAGGCATGCACATCGGCGTCGGCGGGCCGCTCAAAGGGCAGATCAGGCACCTCGTTGTAGCGAATGAGATTGATGTTGCAGCGAAGTGTGCTTGCCAGATCGGCGAGCATGCGGGCGTGGTGGGGGCGATCATTGATGGTGCGGAGCAGCAGGTATTCGAAGGTGATCTCCCGGCCGCTCGCAGCGAAGTAGTCTCGGCACGCATCAAGGATCTCAGGGATGCTTGTCTGGGACGCCCATGGAATCAGCTCTCGCCGGAGTACATCATCGGGCGCATGCAGGCTGACGGCGAGGGTGACCGGAATCGCAAACGTGCTCAAGCGGCGAATGGCCTCGGGCAGGCCGATTGTTGAGACCGTGATCCGCCGAGCACCGATGCCAAACCCCCACGGCGCGTTCATCGTCCGGATGGCCTGCGTGACGGCGGCGTAGTTGGCAAGCGGCTCGCCCATGCCCATGAAGACGACATTGCTCACGCGCCCTGTCCCGAGGCGGCCGAGTCGATGGACCTGTTCGACAATCTGTCCGGCCGAGAGATTCCGCTCCAGTCCATTCATCCCGGAAGCGCAGAAGGCGCATCTCACCGGACATCCGACCTGACTGGATACGCAGGCTGTGGATCTGGAATCGGTCGGGATCAAGACCGTCTCGGTAGATGCCGTCTCGCCGATCGATGGCCAGCCGATGAGCAGTTTGCGAGTACCGTCGGAAGAAAGTTGATTCGACAGTTCGCGACCCTGCTCGATCGGGAGCATCTCGGCGACCAGTGCGCGATGGTCGGCCGAGAGGTTGGTCATTTCGGATGGATCAACGATCTGCTTGGCGTACACCCAATCGAGCAGTTGCGTTGCGGCGAATGCCGGCATTCCCCGATCGACGCACCAGCGGCGGAGGCTGTCGGGTTCGTGTTCAAAGAAGCCGGATGATTTGATCAAGAGCTGGTGCCCACGGTCAGGTCCACCACGCGGTGCGGGATGTTCTGTGATGTGAGGAACTTCGCCGTCGCCGCGATGTTGTCCATTGTGATGCGGCGGCCGCTGGGATCAACGTCCCGATACCGCATGAATGTCTTGAGCGTTCCAGGAAGCCCGAACTCGATGTCTTCGTGGAAAATATCGTGCTGTTCGACCTCAACCTCTTCGCCGGCGATTCCAATCAAGTACAGAATGAGTTGCTGCACCAGATCTTCCGGAGCGCTCGCGCCAGCGGTGACGAGCACCCGTCTGGCTCCATCCAACACAAGGGGCGTCAACTCGCTTCGGTCATCGACCAGTACGGCTCGCGTGCCCGAGGCCTCGGCCAGTTCACGGAGCCGTTGCGAGTTGGAACTGTTTCGGGATCCCACCACGATGACGAGATCGCACTGCGGGGCAAGTTGACGGACTGCCAGTTGTCGGTTGGTCGTGGCGTAGCAGATGTCGTCGCTCGGCGGTTCATGAATACTCGGGTAGGCGTCTTTGAGTGCGTGGATGATGGTCGATGCATCATCCATGCTCAGCGTGGTTTGGGTCAGGTAGATGAGTTTGTCCGAGTCATCGATCTGGAGCGAGCCGATTGCCTCGACCGAGTCGACGATCTGAATCGACTCGGGCACTTCACCTCTGGTCCCGATGATCTCCTGATGGTTCTCGTGGCCGATGAGCAGAATCTGCCAGCCCCGGGCCGCGTATCGAATGGCCTCGGCGTGGACCTTGGTGACCAGTGGGCATGTGGCATCGATGGCGATCAGGCAGCGTTGCTGAGCTCGCATACGGACTTCTGGGCTGACGCCATGTGCGCTGAATACGAGAATCGCGCCCTCTGGAACGTCGTCGATGGACTCGACGAAAGTGACGCCGCGGTTGATGAATCGCTGCACCACGTGCTTGTTGTGCACGATCTCGTGAAAGACGTAAATCGGCTCGCCATCGACCACATCGAGCAATTGCTCCACGACGTCGATTGCCATATAGACCCCGGCGCAGAAGCCGCGTGGATTGGCAAGCAGAATCTGCATGGGTACTCCTGCCCCAGGGAAGCGAGAGCGTAGGAAGTTCCGTACATGGAGGCCATGAAGCCTCACGCTGACCCGCCATGATAGCCTGCCGACCTCTATGGGCAGCGATATCAACGACATGCTGGATCGATGGGGACCGGATCACTGCGAGCAGGTTTCCCCGGACGCTGCAATGGTGTATTGCCGCGGCCTCACGCTTGGTCACTACGAGAACTTCAGCGTGCTCAGCCGATTCGTTCCGGAGCGGTTGCGGGATGGTGTAAGCGCGATCTATGCCTATTGCAGGTGGGCCGATGATCTGGCGGATGAAGCAGGTGACCCTGCAATTGCGACGGAACGTCTGCTGTGGTGGCGGAAGGAACTGACCGACTGCTTTGAGGGGAATCCTCGCCACCCTGTCTTTGTCGCGCTCGCCGATGTGGTCGAGCGGCACGAATTGACCAGGACGCCTTTCGACCGCCTGCTCGATGCGTTCGAGCAGGATCAGAAGCAGGACCGGTACGAGACATGGGACGATCTGATGTTCTACTGCAGTGGCAGCGCCGATCCGGTCGGGCATTTGGTTCTGAAGATGGCTGGCGAGGGCATGGATGAATCGCAGATCCTCGCCAGCAACGCGGTATGCTCGGGACTGCAACTCGCGAATCACTGGCAGGACGTCCGGCGCGATGCTGTTGAGCGGAATCGCATCTACATTCCGCGTGACATGGTGGACGTTCCAGACTTCGAGTCGCGGCTCTTGAGCACCGCTCGCATGGGGCATGCGCCCGACCGGGAGTTTCTCGCGGCCTACCGCGGTGTGATTGCGGAACTCCTGGAACGTACGCGGCCCATGCTGCTGCAAGTGGTTCCGTTGATGGCTTCGGTCCATCCGGATCTGCGGCCCATGTTGTATCTCTTTGCGGCTGGTGGTTCGTCCATACTTGACGCCATTCAGCGGTGTGGCCACGAGACAGTGCTGTATCGCGTATCGCTGTCGAAGTTCAGAAAGTTCTGGCTGCTCTGGCTTGCATCGCGTCATGGGCACGCGGCATGACCGCAACAACCACAGCCGCGATGCCGGGCGAAGCACTTGGCTGGTGCCGGAAACTGGTCAAACAGCGTGCCGGCAATTTTTACTGGGGGCTGCGCCTGCTGCCCGAGCCGCAGCGCTCCGCGATGTATGCGATCTATGCCTGGATGCGGCAGGCTGACGATATTGTCGATGATGATTGCGATGTCGTCCGTGCCGGCGAATCTCTCGACGCTTTCGTCGCCACAACCCGTTCCGCGATCTCTGGCGATTCGTGTCCCGACGAGCCCATGTGGCAGGCGTTCGTGTGGGCGGTCGGCACATGGGATCTTCCCCACCAGCCTTTCTTCGACATGTGCCGGGGGCAGGCTGACGATCTGAGCGGGCGGGTGATCGAAGCGGCGGACGATCTTCTGGACTACTGCCGGATGGTCGCCTCCACTGTCGGCGTGCTGTGTATCAGAGTGTGGGGATATGAAGGAGATGAAGCGATCGATATGGCGGTGCAGCGGGGGATCGCCCTGCAATTGACGAATGTGCTCAGAGACGTCGGTGCGGATATCGCCAAGGGGCGTTGCTACCTGCCAGCGGAGGACCTGCGGGCCCGTGGACTCGACCCGGCATCGCTCGCGGCCTGGAGCAAGCCGGATGCGTGTGAGGCCCTCGTCCGCTCATGGATCGGCGAGGCTCGATCGCGATACGAATCATCCGCACCGCTTGACGGCATGATCTCGGCAGATTGCCGAAGTACGCTTCGGGCCATGACGGCCATCTACGCGGCACTGCTCGATCGCATCGAGCGTGACCCTTCGCGTGTGTGCGGTGCTCCGGGTGTTCGCCTGTCCAAACTCGCCAAGATTCGCATCGCCCTGCGGGCGTGTCGGAAACGCTCGTGAATCGCGATGTACTCGTGATCGGCGGAGGCCTCGCTGGTCTGGCAGCATCGCTTCGATTGATCGATGGCGGGTGGCGTCCCATCGTGCTGGAATCGCGTCGCCGGCTCGGCGGCCGTGCCTGCAGTTTCACAGATGGAGGAAGCGGACACACGCTGGACAACTGCCAGCATGTGCTGATGGGCTGCTGCACGGAACTGCTCGATTTCTACACGAGAATAGGCGTTGTTGATGACATCAACTGGCACGAATCCACTACTTGGCTCCGACCGGACGGGGGTCGTGACATCATGTCGCCGGGTTGGCTTCCGGCGCCGCTGCACATGGCCGGTTCGCTGCGGCGGATGCGACTGCTCAGTCGCCGGGACAAACGTGAAGTCAAGCGGGCGATGTGGAAGATGTGGCGACTTGGGCAGCGAGGGCGGCTCTCCATGGCGACACGGACCTTCGCCTCACTGCTCGATGAGTGGAATCAGGGAGACCGCGTGCGGGAGTTGTTCTGGGAGCCGATCATCGTCGGCGCATGCAATCTTGCGATCGACGAGGTTGCCGCCATTCATGGTTTGCAGGTCTTTCAGGATGGTTTCCTTGCAGGCCGCTGGCAGGCAACGATGGGCGTCCCTTCGGTTCCGCTCGACTCGCTGTATGCCCCGGCGATCGAACTCATCGAACAAGGGGGTGGAGAAGTTCGGCTGGGATGCGCCGCGACACGACTTGCCATCGAAGGTCGCCGTGCGATCGGAGTGGAGACGAAGGAGAAGTTCGTTCGCGGCCGAGCGGTGCTCTCGGCCCTTCCGTGGGAACGACTCGACGCGATCATCGGCGAGTCCGAGCGGGATTTGGACAGCAGGCTGCACGATCTGGCCGGCCTCGGACACAGCCCGATTCTCGGTGTGCATCTCATGTTCGATACAGCGGTGATGAGCGATCCTCATTTGGTGCTTCCAGCTCGAGCGGTGCACTGGCTGTTCAACAAGGGCATTGGTTCCGACGGGACGCAGCACATCCACGCGGTCATCAGCGGTGCGGATGCTTGGATGGAACTGAAGGAGCCGGAGATTCGCCGCCTGGTTCTTCAGGATGTTGCCGCGGCATATCCAGCCGTCCTCGATGCGGAACTCGTGCAGTGCCGCCCGGTCAAGGAGCGAAAGGCAACCTTCCGGGCCACACCCGAGGCCGAACTTCGCAGGCCTCGCGCCGCCCCGACCCCGATCGGGCCCAACGGCGGCGACATCGAAGGGCTCTACCTCGCTGGAGACTGGTGCGCCACCGGCTGGCCCGCCACCATGGAAGGTGCCGTCCGAAGCGGTTACGCGGCAGCTGCAGCGATCATTGCTGCAGCCCGCAGTCAGTGAGCCGTCACCCGATGCGGGCCTTTCGGCTTGGCGGAAACCTCGAGCGCATCAACCAGAAATGCCCACGTGTCGGCTACCTCATCGATTCGCATCGACGTCGGCTTACCGGCCCCGTGGCCAGCCTTGCGATCGATGCGGATGAGGACAGGTGGGGCTTCTGCGTCCGTGCTTTGCACGTATTGCAGGGCGGCGGCGAACTTGAATGAGTGTCCCGGTACCACGCGGTCATCCGTATCGGCGGTGGTGATGAGTGTGGCGGGGTAGGTCGTCCCAGGTTTCAAGTTGTGATAGGGAGAATATGCGTACAAGGCTGCAAACTCTTCCGGCACGTCGGGGTCGCCAAAATCAGGGATCCATGCTCTGCCGATCGTGAACTGCGGGTACCGGAGCATGTCCATGACGCCCACCGCGGGGAGGGCGGCTGCAAAGAGATCCGGCCGCTGGCTCATGGCCGCGCCGACGAGCAGCCCCCCGTTGCTTCCACCTTGGATCGCGAGTTTGTCGGGGTTGGTATAGCCGTTTCGGATGAGCCATTCGGCGGCGGAGATGAAATCATCGAAGACATTTTGTTTCTCGAGTTTGGTTCCTGCCTCATGCCAGGCCCGTCCGTACTCGCCGCCGCCGCGGAGATTGGCGACGGCAAGCACACCGCCCATTTCCATCCACGCAAGACGCGAAGCGGAGAAGTACGGCATGAGCGGAATGCTGAATCCCCCGTATCCGTAGAGCAACGTCGGTAACTCTCCCGTCCGTTCCAAATCCTTCCGATGAGCGATAGACATCGGAACGATCGTGCCGTCCCTACTCTCATAGAACACCTGCTTGACCGTAAACAGGCGGGGATCAAAGTCCACTTCGGCGGCCTGCCAAAGAACGCTGGTTTCGTCGGCGAGATCGTGCCTGAAGATCTGCGGAGGGCTGATGTACGAGGTGTAGTTGTAGAAGGTTTCGGGGTCATCTGGCCAGCCGGACAGCCCCGATGCAGCGCCGATGCCCGGCAGCGTGATGTTCTGCAGGTGGCGTCCACTCATGTCGTGAACCGACAGCCTGCTCGATGCATCGTGCATCCACGACGCCGCGAGTTTGCCGCCCACGTGAGATACGCCACGAAGCGTGTCTTTCGACTCCGGGATGAGTACCTGCCATGCTTGATCGACGCTCGACGCATCCATGTTGATCGACATGAGCCGGCCGAGTGGGGCGTCGTTGGATGTTCGGAACAGCAGTACGCCGCCTTGATTTCCGACAAAGGACCACTCGTCTTCGAAATCGTCAATGAGCGGCTCGAGCGTGCTGCCGGTTCGCGAGAGGTCCTGCACCATGATCTGGTTCTCGTCGCCTCCCCGCCACACATGCACGATCAGCCAGCGTCCATCATCGCTGACAATCGGCGACCAGCCCCAGTGTGGCTGCGACTGGTCGCGATGGATCAGCACATCTTCGGACTGTGGAGTATTGGTGCGATGAAACCAGAGCGATTGATTCTCGTTGGCTGCCTGCAACGCTTCGCCTTCGGCGGCCTTGTCGTACCGGGCGTAGTAGAAACCGCTGCCATCGGGCATCCAGGCAGCACCGGAGAACTTGCTCCACTCGATTGATTCAGGAAGGTCCTTGCCGCTGACAAGGTCGCGGATCTTCCAAGTCTTCCAGTCCGAACCGCCTTCGGAAACGGCATAGGCCAGATACCGTCCGTCACGGCTGAAACTACTGCCGCTGATCGCGACGGTGCCGTCATCGGACCAGGTATTCGGATCCAGCAGCACCCGCGGCTCGGCATCCAGCGTATCCGCGGCGTACCACACGGCCTGATTCTGGAGGCCATCGTTCCGAGTGAAGTAATAGACGCCACCCACCTTGGTGGGAGTACTCGACTTCGGGTAGTTCCAGAGTTCCTCGAGTCGCTGACGAATGGCGGCCCGCTCGGGGATTGCATGAAGATGCGCGAATGTCATCTCATTCTGGGCATCCACCCAGTTTGAAACGTCCTCATGCTCGCGGACATCACCTTCCAGCCAGCGATATGGATCGGGTACGTCTATGCCATGCCACGTGTCCACGACCTCGCCGCGAGGTGTGTCCGGGTAGTCGATCGGCGGCGTCGCCAGCAGCGTCGGGGTCAGTACAGCCAGAGTGATGAACATGTGGAGCTCCTCTTACCCGACGATGTCGGGCAGTTCGAACATATCGGCGGTGAGTACGTCCGGGCCGTCTTCGGTGATGAGTACATCGGCCTCGTAGTGCACGGTCAAGGAACCATCGGCCGTGCGGATGGGCCATTCATTCGTATCCGAGATGATCTCGGGATTGCCCGCAGCCAGCATCGGCTCCACTGCGAGCAGCAGGCCCGGCTCAAAGATCCGAAAGGCATCGGGCCACTCGTTGGGAGTCGTGGGAACCACGTTGGAAACAAAGGGGGCTGCGTGAAGTGACTTGCCGTAGCCATGTCCGCCGAGGCCACGGATGAGCGAGAAACCGGCCTCGGTTTCGGCGCACTGCTGTACGGCGCGGGCCCAGTCGATGAGTGGCCGCCCCGGTTGCATGGCGTCAATGCCCCGCCGCAGCGAATCGATCCCGACGGCCATGAGTTTCCTTGCGGCATCGGAAACATCCACGATGCCGTAGGTCCAGGCGGCGTCACCGATCCATCCCCTGTGCAATGCGCCGACATCGATGCTCAGCACATCGCCCTCTTCCAGTGGGCGGGTGACATCTAGGTGTGTTCCGTGGACGACGCAGTCGTTCAGCGACAGACAGGAATGGCTCGGAAAGGGACGTTGGCCGGGAATGCGGTACCGGAAGAAGCACGATTCGCTGTCGAAATCGTCGAGCGTGCGGCCGACGAAGGCGTCGACCTCGGGGAGTGTAATCCCCGCACAGAGAAAATCTGCGAGTGCCTCATGCACGCGGCATACCCGGACGGCCGCTTCTCTCGCGCCTGTGATGTGGCCCTTCTTGGTCAGCACCGTCATTCGGATTCCTCGTCGCTTGACTCGGCGAGGAATTGCACGGGTTGTCCATCGAGCAACACGATGGGTGGAGGGACGGAACCGAATTCCCACGCGATTGCTCGCGGATCCCGCTCGTCGATGACCTGCACGTTGGCTCGCTTGCCCACTTCGAGCGACCCCGCCTCGTTGTCGATACCGAGAACGACGGCTGCATTCCAGATGGCTGCGGTGATTGCCTCGGCCGGGCTCAGGCCGCAGCGTCTACAGGCCAGCGCGATGGTCAAGGGCATCGAGGGTGTTGGTGCCGAACCGGGATTGAAATTGGTCGCAATCGCTACTGCAGCACCAGCATCGATCAGGCGACGGCCTGGAGCATATCGCCCGTCGAGGTGAAATCCGCTGGCGGGAAGCAATACGGCGATGGTGTCGCTGCTGCCGAGTGACGCGATGTCGGGCTGCGTGATGGTCTCAAGGTGATCCACACTTCGAGCGCCCATTTCGATCGCCATTGGTACGCCGCCGAGGCTGTTGAACTGATCGGTATGCAGTCGGACGGGACAGCCAAGTTCGATGGCGCGAGCAAACAGCCGCCGCGTGTCGTCCAGCGACCAGGCGGCGGTCTCCAGATAGGCATCACATGTAATGCCCGGGAACTCGTCCACCACCGCCGGCAGCGTGTCTTCGATCACATGATCGACGAAATCAGCTTGATCCGGGTCTATTGCGTGGGCACCGAGAAAGGTCCCGATGATCTGCAGATCGGCATCCTGAGAGACTTCGTGGATCGCCCGGAGCATCTTGATTTCGGATTCGGTGCTCAACCCGTAGCCGCTCTTTACCTCGACCACCCCGGTGCCGTGAACCTGCATGCGTCCGGTTCGGGCGAGCAGATCGGCGGTCAGCAAGTTCTGTGGTGCTTCGCGGACATTTTTTACGGTCGACAGAATGCCGCCGCCAGCCTTGAGTATGTCGGTGTAGGAGGCCCCTGCGAGCAGGTCCGCCCATTCCTGAAGTCGCGAGCCTGCCCAGCAGGCATGAGTATGGCAGTCGATCCAGGTTGGCAGCACCACGCGGCCGTCCAGATCGAGTACGACGTCGGCGATCTGAGATTCAGGAGGCGAGCCCTCGCCGATTCCACAAATGCGGGCGTTCTCAACGGAGAGCCAGCCATGTTCGATTTCGCCGAGGTCTTGCATTGCCTCGCCGCGGCGAGGGGACGCTTCTCCACGAAGCGTCAGCAGTCTGGCATTGGCAATCGTGACGTCGGGCATGCGTGCTTACCAGTTTCTCATCGGAACGGTGACCTCTTGCTCATCGGCGCACTGCTGCGCGAGTTCATAGCCGGCATCGGCGTGCCTGATGACACCCAGAAGAGGGTCGTTGCGAAGCACCCGCGAGAGTCGCCGATCCGCCGCTTCGGTGCCGTCACAGACAATGACCTGTCCAGCGTGCTGACTGTATCCAATGCCGACTCCGCCACCGTGGTGGAAGGACACCCAACTGGCACCGCTTGCGGTGTTGGCAGCGAAGTTCAGCAGCGGCCAGTCGCTCACCGCATCGGTGCCATCCTTCATCGCCTCGGTTTCTCGGTTTGGAGAAGCGACCGAGCCGCAGTCCAGGTGGTCACGGCCGATCACAATCGGCGCCGAGAGTTCGCCGCTCCGCACCATCTTGTTGAAGAGAAGCCCCGCCTTGTCTCGTTCGCCCAGCCCGAGCCAGCAGATACGGCAGGGGAGCCCTTGGAAGACGACCCGCTCGCCAGCCATGGTGAGCCAGCGGTGGAGGCCGGTGTCCTTCGGGAAGAGCTCCATGAGGGCGCGATCCGTCGCTGCGATGTCTGCCGGGTCACCCGAGAGGGCGCACCATCTGAAGGGGCCGCGACCAAGACAGAATTGGGGTCGAATGTAGGCTGGCACGAAGCCGGGGAAGTCAAACGCCCGCTCGAAGCCCTCTTCAAAGGCTCGCTGGCGGATGTTGTTGCCGTAGTCGAAGGTCTGTGATCCACAGTCCTGCAACTGCACCATCAACTCGACATGCCGCCGCATCGAGGCGTTTGACTGCCTCAGATAGTCGTCTGGATCCTGCTTGCGGAGCGTGTCTGCCTGCTCGCGAGTGAGCCCCTCCGGGTAGTAGCCGTTGAGGGGATCGTGGGCGGATGTCTGGTCGGTCAAGACATCAGGCGTGATGCCCCGCTTGCAGAGTCGATCGAGCATGTCGATCGCATTGCCAAGCCAGCCGATGGAGATGGCTTTCTCTTCAGTTGCGGCCGTTACAGCCTGGTCGATCGCGCTATCGAGGTCTTCGATGATCTCATCGAGGTAGCGGTCCGTCACACGCTTCTCAAGTCGCTCGCGGCACATCTCCGCGATGAGGCAGACGCCTCCATTCATGGTGACCGACAATGGTTGCGCTCCGCCCATGCCGCCACATCCGGCGGTGACTGCGAGTCGCCCCTTCAGCGTGCCGTCAAAGTGCTGTCGCGCACATTCTGCAAAGGTTTCATAGGTACCTTGCAGAATCCCCTGCGTCCCGATGTAGATCCAGGATCCCGCCGTCATCTGGCCGAACATGATGAGGCCCTTGGCGGCGAGTTCGTCGAAGTGCTGCTGCGTCGCCCAGTGGGGAACGAGGTTGGAGTTGGCAATGATGACTCGTGGGCTCTCTTGGGTTGTCGTGATGATGCCAACGGGCTTTCCGGACTGCACAAGCAGCGTCTCGTCCGCAGCCATGGATTGCAGCGAAGCGATGATGGCATCGAAGGCGGCCCATGATCTGGCCGCCTGTCCGCGTCCGCCGTAGACCACCAACTGCTCGGGCAACTCCGCCACCTCGGGGTCAAGGTTGTTCATCAGCATCCGCATTGCAGCCTCAGCACCCCACGATTTGCAACTCATGGTGGTGCTGCGGGGGGCGCGGACGGTGCGGGCTTGGGAGAGGGTGGTTTGGCTCATCGGGATCTCTCGGCTGGACGGGGGCGAAGCGGTCAGGGTAGCAGGCCGCCCTCCGGAATCGCCTCGGCGAGGGCTTCGATATCGGGCGAGGGAGAGCGGTCGCCCTCGAGCGGTGGGGCCAGTGCTCGGACCGCAGCATGGACGCGATCGACGCCATCTCCACTGCGATGCGGTCGTTGGTGCTCGATACCCTCGGCCGAAACCAGCAGTTCGATCGCAACCACTTGTGTGGCCATGGTCACGGACTCCCGCAGATGCCGCGCAGCGGTGGCACCCATGGAGTTGTAGTCCTCGATGCCCGCCGAGGTCGGCACGTTGCCTACGCTTGCTGGAGTGGCGAGGACTTGCAGCTCGTTGCAAAGCGCAGCGGCGGTGTATTGGACAATCATCAGGCCGCTGTGGAGCCCCGGTGAAGGGCTGAGGTGGACAGGCACAGGATTCTCGCAATCGCGGCCGCTCAGCAGCCAGAAGACCCGCCGCTCGGCGATGCCCGCGATATGGCAGAGGGCGATCTTGGCGGTATCAGCTGCGATGGCAAGGGGCATGCCGTGAAAGTTGCCGCCGCTGAGAATGACATCCGGTTCCGAGAAGATGAGCGGGTTGTCGGTGACGGCGCCAAGTTCACGCGTCAGGACCGACCGGACGTGAGTGAATGTGTCCATCGCGGCACCAAGCACCTGCGGGATACACCGTAGGCAGTAGGGGTCTTGTACCCGAGGGTCGTTTTCGCAGTGCTGCTCGAGAATCTCGCTGCCTGCAAGCAGCGAAGCGACATGCTCGGCGACGGTGTATTGCCCGGGTTGTCGACGGGCGGCGTGGATGCGAGGATCGAGTGGCCCGATGCTGGCGCGAGAGGCATCGATGCTCATCGCGGCGGCGGCCATGGCGGTTGCCAATAGCATGTCCATGTCGTGACAGGCCAAGGCGAGCGTCCCCGCCATGAGATGCGTGCCGTTGATGAGCGCGAGCCCTTCCTTGGCGGCCAGGGTGATCGGTGAGAGGGCGGTCATGGCGAGCGCTTCTGCTGCTGGCATCGGCCCACGTGCGCCAACCATCGCTTCACCCTCGCCGATCAGTAAGAGCACCGCATGTGCGAGCGGTGTCAGATCGCCGGAAGCGCCGACTGATCCCTTGGACGGCACGATCGGTGTGAGATCGTGGTTGAGCAGTGAGAGCAGTGCCTCGATGACTTCGACTCGAACACCGCTGTGCCCTCGGCTCAGGCTCGCCGCAAGCAGGAGCAGCATGGCTCGGACGAGTTCGGCCTCGAGCGGGCTGCCCACACCAGCAGCATGCGAGCGGAGCAGGTTTCGTTGAATCTCCGCAGTATCCTCCGCCTGCACACGGTGCTGCGAGAGCGACCCGAAGCCGGTGTTGATGCCATAGACCGGATCCGCCCCATCCGCCGCAGCCTCCACAATGCTCCGAGCCGCGGTCACTGCTTCGGCAGCCTCTGGTCCCAATTCCACCCGTCGCCCGGTACGCGCTACCTGCACCACATCATCGATCGACAGAGGCTCGCCAGTCAGTGTCAGAGGAGACATCTCTCAATGGTAATCAATCCCTCCTGTGGCTCCCGCTTATCATCCCCCCATGCCAGCCTTCCCCCGTTGGGTCATCATCATGTCCGGGTTTGTGCTCATTGTTCTGGCCTACCGGGTCTCGTGGCCGTGGATGCAATCAGCAACAGGTCTGCCAGGACCAACGGTGGTGCAGGCCATCCACCCAGTCCAGGCCGTGGTGGCGTTGCTTGCTGCCACGATGGTGGGCGGGGTGATTGCAATGACGATCTCCAAGTTGATCACCGGCCTGAGCGGTCTGGTCGTGATGGGGGCCGCGCTTGGCTGGGCGGGGCTCTCGCTGGCGCCGATGCGGGACGTGCTCTATCACGGCTCGGCTGCGATCGTGGCTGTTGACGGTGTGGGGTGGTGCATCGTGCTGCTGATCCTGAGTTGGATAGCCATTGTGCTGTGCAGCCCGGTTCCCAACGTCCATCCCGAGTTCGACGGAGCGGCTTCGGACCCGTTGCGTTCGCCGAACAGCTTGAAGATGTTCGCCGCCGGCGTTGCCTCCCTGCCCGTCGTCTGGTTGGTCGCCCAGAGCGATTTCCGAGGACAGACGCTGGCCGCCACCGTACTGGGGGGGATGGCTGCCGGATTCGTTGGTCGTTTGTGGTCACCCAACGTGCAGCCCGTCCTGCTGCCCGCGGGCGTGATGCTTGCTGGAACCCTTGCCTGTTGGGTGGCGGCCATGCTGCTTCCGAGCGCGATCGACCGTGCCTATACCACCGGCGGCATCCCGAATCTGCTCCTGCCAATTCCCATCGACTGGGCGGCGGGCGCCTTGTTCGGTTCGCCAATCGGATTTCACTGGGCCGGGAGTTTTCTCAAGCACGAGAATGAGACCGCCGCAGTGTAGATGCCCGATACCATGCCTCATTCTGAACAGGAGGCACACCCACTCACATGGCCCGGTTGCATGAATACGAAGGCAAGGGAATGCTCAAGGCTCAAGGTGTCCACGTGCCCGCAGGTCGCGCAGTCGCTACGGCCGATGAGGCCGAACAGGTCGCATCGGAATTGGGCGGTCATGTGGTGCTCAAGGTGCAGGCGTGGATCACCGGTCGCAAGGACAAGGGAGGGATTCGCTTCGCCAAGACCCCAGGGGAGGCCCGAAAGTGCGCCAAGGACTTGCTCGGAATGCAGTTCGGCAACTTTCCCGTCGAAGAAGTGCTCGTCGAGCAGTGTCTGGAAATCGCCCATGAACTCTTTGTCTCGCTGACGATCGACGACGCGGCCCGCACTCCGATGTTGTTGTTGGACTGCGCCGGCGGAACCGGCATCGAGGAGCGGGCCGAGGAAGTGGCACGGCTTGCAGTCAGCGTGTCGGGTGGCATCGACCGTGATGACGTGGCTGCCGTGCTTTCCCGCTCGGACATTCCGCAAGAATCGCATCCAGCCCTGCTTGACGCGATTGACGCCATCGTTGAGACGGCCAATGTGAACGAGGCCCGGTCATTCGAAGTCAACCCTCTGGTCGTCCTCAGGAATGGTTCCGTCTGCGCAGCTGACTGTCGGGTGACCATCGACGACTACGCGGTGTTTCGCCATCCTGAACTCGGCATCGAAATCGCTCGCGAACTTGATCACCCCGCGACCGATCTGGAGCGGATCGCCTATCAGTTGGAACAAGACGACCATCGCGGCACGTTCTACTTTGCGCAGTTGCCGACCGAGGGCTGGGAGTCGAGCAAGGGTTTGATCGGATTCCACGGTGCCGGCGGCGGCGGTTCGATGATGTCCATGGACGCGGTGACCAATGAGGGCTATACGCTGGCCAACTTCTGCGATACCTCCGGGAATCCATCGGCGGCCAAGGTGTACCGAGCGGCCCGCGTCATCCTCGCTCAGCAGGGACTCACCGGGTACTTCGGAAGCGGCTCTGGCGTCGCCAGTCAGGAGCAGTTCCACTCTGCGTACGGACTGGCCAAGGCATTCAATGAACTCGGGATGTCTCTGCCCGTTGTCGTGCGGCTCGGTGGCAACGCGGAGGACCGCGCCGTCGAAATTCTCGAGGATGCCTGCGAGGGGCTTCCGGGATCTGTTGAGGGCTACCGCAAGGACGACACCCCGGCCTTCTGCGCCGCGAGGTTCACAACGCTCATGGACGGCACATCCGGAGTCTCGTCTGATCAACTCACGCGGAACGTGCCGCAGTGGGTTGGCGGCGATGCCGAGGCCTTTCCGATCGAGGGTGGGCATGTATGGATCGATCGCGAGCATTGTGATGCAGTACTCACGGCCCAGATGACCCAGTGGTCCAGCGGCGTGCTCAAGGATGATGGCACGGGCCTTCCCACCATCGCGTGTGATGAGCAGACGGCTGCCAAGTCCGATTCGGAGTTCATTGCCTGTGAGATCGAATGTCTTCGGGCTGGGCGACCTGTGCTCTTTGTCGATCTGCCCATTGCCGGCATCGACTGTCCACAGGGGGCCAATTGAAATGGCCATCATCATCGACGAAACCAAGAAGGTCATCGTGCAGGGAATAACCGGTCGTGAGGGGCGGGCCCGTACGCGACTGATGCGAGCGTTCGGCACCAATGTTGTTGGTGGCTGCACGCCGGGGAAGGGCGGACAGGAGGTTGAAGGCGTCGGTGTACACGACACCGTCGCAGAGGTTGTCGCCAAAGCAGGCGGCGTGGATGTGTCGGTTGTCTTTGTGCCCGCGAGGCTTGTCAAGGGAGCCACCATCGAGGCGATTGAGGCGGGCGTCAAGTTGGTGATGCTGGTGCCGGACCGTGTGCCACTCTGGGACGCCATGCGCATTGCTCAGTGCGCTGCGGCGAACGATGCCGAGTTCATCGGTCCCAATACGCTCGGTGTGATCAGCCCCGGTCGCGCTGTCATCGGCATGATCGGCGGACGAGCCGATTCGGCCAAGCAGTGGTTCAACGAGCCGATTCCCGGCAGGACCGTAGGCGTGATGAGTCGCAGCGGGGGGATGTCCAGCAGTTGTGGCTACTACCTGAGCCGTGCGGGACTCGGCATTTCGACGATCTGCCACGTGGGTGGCGATCCGGTTCTCGGGCTGAGGTTTCCCGAGGTCGCTCTCAAGTTCGAGGATGACCCCGAGACCGACGCCATCGTGCTCTTCGGAGAGATCGGCGGCTCGATGGAGGAGCGGCTTGCGGACCTGTGCCTGACTGGACGCGTGACGAAGCCGGTCATCGCCTATATCGGCGGCAAGGCAGCCCGGGAGGGCACCCGATTCAGCCATGCGGGCGCGATCATTGAGGGAGATCGCGGCACGCATGCGGGTAAAGTGAAGGCGTTGGCCGCGGCTGGCGCCACCGTCGTGGATGGATTTGGCGACCTGCCCGAAGCAGCCTGCGCGGCTCTCGGCGTCGCAGTGGAGGCATCGTGACATGAGCGAACAGTGGCCCACCGCCATCACGGAAATCGAACCGAACAGCGTTCGCGTTCGGGGCTACGACATTGCCGCCCTGATGGGACGGGTGTCTTTCGGGCAGGCGGTGTACCTGATCATCCGTGGCGAACTTCCCGATGAGGAGACTGGTAGGCTGATGGAGGCGATCATCGTTTCGTCCATCGACCACGGTGCTACGCCGCCCTCGGCGATGGCGGCCCGCACGCTCGCCTCGACCGGCGCCACCCTGAGCGCCTCGGTCGGGGCTGGTCTCATGTCGATCAACGATCACCACGGCGGCGCGATCAAGAACTGCGCCATCCAACTTGGGCAGA
>JASMMN010000173.1 GCA_030748155.1 Phycisphaerales bacterium | reverse complement strand
CTGATGCCTCTGGCGGTGATCGGGTCGTGGACGGCCGTGACCGATCGCCTTAGGGAGTACTACGCGTGGCTTCTGGTGCTCTCGACGGCCATGATCGGCGTTTTCCTGGCGCGTGATCTGCTCGTGTTCTACGTGTGCTTCGAGTTCACGCTTGTACCGATGTTCTTCCTGATCGCCATCTACGGCAGCACAAACCGCGCGTGGGCGAGTGTGAAGTTCTTCCTTTACACCTTCCTCGGTTCGCTCTTTGCGTTTACCGGCTTCCTCTATGTGGCTTGGGCCAATGCCGAGCACGGAGGCGCGTGGTCTTTTTCCATTCCAGACCTTGTTCGCTTTGCGTCCACCGGGATGACCAGTACCGAGCAAGCGTGGGTGCTGCTGGCACTCATGGCTGGGTTTGCCGTCAAGATTCCGCTCTTTCCGGTGCATACGTGGCTGCCGCTGGCCCATACCGAAGCGCCCACGGCGGGTTCGGTGCTGCTTGCGGCCGTGCTGCTGAAACTCGGTACCTACGGGCTGTACCGGTTCGTGCTGCCCATGACGCCCGCCGCCGTGGTGGATTGGGCGCCTTTCATGGGTATTCTGGCGATCGTCGGTATTCTCTATGCCGCCCTGATCTGTTGGGTGCAGACCGATGTCAAGAAACTGGTCGCATACTCCTCGGTGAGCCATCTTGGTTTCTGTGTGCTCGGCTTGTTTGCATTGAACCCGCTCGGTTTGCAGGGATCGGTTCTCTACATGATCAACCACGGCCTCTCGACCGGTGCGCTCTTCTTCATGATCGGCATGATGTATGAGCGGTATCACACCCGCGACATGGGTGTTGTTGGAGGACTTGCAGCGAAGATGCCGGTGTGGTCCTTCTTCATGGTCTTCTTCGTCCTCGCCTCGGTCGGACTTCCGGGGCTCAACGGGTTCGTCAGTGAGTTTCTGTGCCTGATCGGTACCTTCGCAGCCGGCGACCTGGGGGCGTACCCCGGCGTCCTTGGCCCATGGTTCGCTGCTTTCGCGGCGCTCGGCATGATCTTCACAGCGATGTATCTGCTCATCATGGTTGGCAAGGTCGTATTCGGACCACTTCGCGAACCGGCGAGTGATCATGGATCGCTTCCCGCCGACCTCACGGCTCGGGAGATCATCGTGCTTGTGCCGCTTGCCGCTGCGTGCATCTGGATCGGCGTGCAGCCCGACATCATCATGGATTCGATGAGCGGCGCGATCGAGCACACGCTGGCGGTGTATCCAGACCTCGTATCGCCGGTCCGCGAGACGGTTGCAGGAGCGATGCCATGACCGAGCGGCTGTGGATGCTGATTCCGGAATTGATCATGCTTGCCGGTGCCGTTTCGTGCGCGATCATCGGCATCTCCCGCAGTGTGGCAGTCCGGCGGAGCCTTCCGATCGCGGCTTTCGTGACGTTGATCGTTGCGCTTGTAGCAACTTGGATTGTGTATCAGGATGGCGTGGCAAGTCTTGGCAGTGGCGACTGGGCCGTTCCCATGCCGTGGCTGGGCAAGAGTCTCATCGGTGTGTCTGTGGTCGTCGGCCTGGTGCTCGTGCTCGTGCAGGCCGGATTTGTCGATCACTCCTACGAGGATGCCGTTGCAGCGGGGCGCAGTACATTTGATCCGCTGCGTACATCCCGTGGCGAGTACTACGTGTTCTTCCTGCTCAGCCTGTGCGGCCTGATGCTCACGAGTATCGCGCCCGATCTGATCTGGCTCTTCCTCGCCCTTGAACTCACCTCACTGCCGACCTACATCATGGTGGCGATCGGTCGAATCGACCGGCGGGCGCAGGAGGCGGCGATGAAGTACTTCTTCCTCGGCGCCATGGCCGCGGCCATCTTCCTGTTCGGCTTTGCCATGCTCTACGGCGCGACCGGAACGATGAGTCTTGTCGGCATGAAGGATGTACTCACAGCAAGACTGGCCGAGACCGGTTCCATCGGCACACTCGCCACACTCGGACTGCTTCTCTCGATCTTCGGCATCGCCTTCAAACTCGCTGCGGCACCTCTGCACATGTACGCCGCCGATGTGTATGAAGGTGCAGCCGCGCCAGTGACCGCATTCCTCGGATTCGTTCCGAAGGCGGGCGGCGTCGTGGCACTCATGCTCATTCTGTCGGTCACCGGCTGGATGGAGGAGGGCGGATCGCTGCCGGAAGCGGTACTCATCACGCTCTGGGTTGTGGCCGTTCTGACGATGACGCTGGGCAATATCGGGGCGCTCCTGCAGACCCGCGTGAAGCGAATGCTCGCCTACAGTTCGATATCGCACAGTGGCTACATCCTGATTGGCATCATCGCAGGCCCCGGCGACGGATTCGTCGCGGTGCTGGTGTATCTGCTCGCCTACGGGTTCAGCAACACGGCGACCTTTGCAGTGCTGGCAAGTTTGAAGCGGGGTGGCGGCGAGGTCGAGACCCTCGACGATCTGGCCGGGCTGCGGGAGCGGCATCCTTCGATGGCGTGGGCCATGGCAATCTCCGCCGGCTCGTTGCTCGGCTTCCCGCCGCTGCTTGGTTTCTGGGGCAAGTTGCTGCTGTTCATCGCCGGTATTGCCACGGGCCACATTGTGCTCGTCATCATCGCCGCCATCAACAGCGCGATCAGCGGTTGGTACTACCTGCGATTGGTGGCGTTGCCGCTGACCGGTTCTGCCACCGCTTCAAGCCGCAGCGTCGAGCGGGGCGATTGGAAGGGTCCACGCATCGCCGCTGTCGCAGCCTGCGCCGCCGTGATCGTGTTGCCGCTTTTCCTCGGTGACATCATCGGTGAGGCGAAAACGGGGGTCAGCGTGGGCGGTCATGAGGTGCCGCATCAGGCAGGCGAGGGCGTTGCCCGGGGAGGGGCCTTGGTCAGTCTCGGCCGGGTCAGCCCCTGAAGAACCAAGCCGAGGGCCGTTGCCGCAAGCCAAGCGAGCACGATCGTGGACCCTCCCGCGGCGTCGCCGAGCCAGTCTGGTGTCATGTTCCACATGTCCAGAAGTCGCGGCAACGCTGTCAGCACCAATCCCGCGCCGGCTGTCGCGGTCAGCAGGACCGCCGCGGCGGTGGTGAAGAAGGTCGAGAGAATCAAGCCTGCCAGCGTGGCAATACCGGCTGTTGCCAAGACGACCAGCCGTGGATCGGGAGGGAGCTTCTCCCACGCGTCGCGGAAGGGGACCAGTTTCTCGTGATGTGCCAGTTTCATGGCCTGCTGCGTGATGTCGGGGGGCAATGAGGCAGGGAGGATCGATTGGTGGACCGCCGCCTGTTCCAAAGGTGTTGCACCCGGTGGTTCGCCTGCAGGTTTCTCGACCGGCAGCCCGAACAGACCCGCCACCGGCGGTGGTGGCACTTCGTCTTCGGTGAGATGCAACACCGTCCACGCCACCGATCCGCCAAGAATCGCCAGTGTGATCGCCAGCAGGGCCCCGGCCAGCAGTTTGTAGGCCAGCAAGGCCACGCAGGCGATCACGATGCCTCCAACCACCGGTGCCACCCACTGTGGCCCGATATGCGTCTGTTCCCAGATCATCATGCCCCCGAGCCCCCCCAAGCCGAGCCCCATCGCCCCGACCGCCGAGCGAAGCACCCAGCCCCCGGTCGCCCACAGCACGATTCCCACCGCCAGCGCAGCCAGTATCCACGGAAGGGTGCCCGTGGTGGCGGTTTCTTGGATGGTGGCGAAACTGTGCATGAGATGATCTATCGGACACCCACTGATTGGGGGTGGAGGATTGGGGGTTTCGTTCCCTCCCAAGCGGATCCGGAAGAGCGTGCCGGCTCAGGGAAGTCGATGGAAGGTGGGTCGAACCCCGGTTGGTAGTATTCGCCGATGAGGAAGCACGGATGGATATCTCAGACTGCTGCGGCAGTGATTGCCGTGGCGGTGGGTGGCGGGCCTCTGGTGGCGGATGAGCACGAGGGGGGCCCTCACGCCTTCCCGGCGAATCGGCTGGTGGATGAGACCAGTCCCTACCTGCTCCAGCACGCCTACAACCCGGTGCATTGGTATCCGTGGGGCGAAGAGGCCTTCGAGGCCGCCCGCCGGGAGAACAAGCCGATCTTCCTGAGCATCGGGTATTCCACCTGCTACTGGTGTCACGTGATGGAGCGAGAGTCGTTTGAGAACCCCGAGGTGGCGGCGGTGCTCAACGAGTACTACATCCCGATCAAGGTCGACCGCGAGGAACGGCCCGATGTCGATGACATCTACATGACCGCGGTGCAGGTGATGACCCGTCGCGGCGGTTGGCCGCTCTCGTTGTGGCTCGAACCGGATACACTGAAGCCGTTTTTTGGTGGCACCTACTTTCCGGTAGAGGGGCAGGGCCAGCGTCCGGGGTTCATGCAATTGTTGCACGGAATCCATCAGGCGTGGTTGGAGCATCAGCCGGAACTCCGCGCTCAAGCGGACAAACTCGCCGACGCCGTCACCAATCGGCTCGCTGTAGTGCCCGAACCGGAACTCCCAGATCCAGGTGTGGTTGAGGCTGCAGTATCGCAGTTGATGTCAACCTACGACGCTGCGAATGCCGGCTACGGCGGTGCTCCGAAGTTTCCGATGCCGGTCCACCTCAACATGCTCATCGAAACGGCATGGGATCGCGCCGATGTGCAGGCGTCACTGACTCATACGCTCGATCAGATGGCGATGGGTGGCATGTACGATCAAGTTGGCGGCGGTTTCCATCGCTACAGCACCGACAGCAAGTGGCTCGTGCCGCACTTCGAGAAGATGCTCTACGACAACGGCATGCTCGCCTCCGTGTATGCAGAAGCCCATCACCGAACGAGTGAGCCCTTTTACGCGGAGATTGCTGCAGAGACGCTCGACTACGTGCTGCGGGAAATGGTCGACGAGACCGGCGCCTTCTGGTCCGCGCAGGACGCCGAGTCGAATGCCCGCGAAGGGCAGTCCTACCTCTGGACGCCCGACGAGATCCACGCCGCCATCAACGAGGGCGGATTGCCGCCCGCGTGGGCGGACTTCGCCATCACGTTGTACGGACTCGATCGTGGTACGAACTTCCGCGATCCACATCACCCCGGCGAGCCGGCCTCGAACGTGCTGTTCCTTTCTGATCGGCCGGATGCCTTGGCGAGTGGTTTCGGTATGACCGCCGTCGCGTTGCAGGATCGGATCGAAAAGATCAATACCGCCATGCTGGCGAGGCGGGATCGCCGTGATCAGCCGAGCACGGATGACAAGATTCTCGTCGGATGGAATGGCCTGATGATCGGTGGCATGGCCGATGCGGGTCGCATTCTTGAGTCGCCCCGATATATCGACGCCGCCCGCTCCGCTGCTGACTGGATCAAGGGCTCCATGTGGAGTTATGAGGGCGGACTGAAGCGAACGGCCCGGGCCGGACAGGTCAGTGACATCACGGGCTTTCTGGAGGACTACGCCTTTCTAGTGCGGGGCCTACTCCGACTGTACGAGGCCACTGGCAATCAGGATGATCTTGCGTGGGCGATCACGCTCATGGAGCAGGCTCGCAGCCGATTTTTCGATACCGAGCAGGGCTGGCTTGATGTGCCCGATGGCGACTCGAACCTGTTTGTCCGGGGCCGCTCGCTGTACGACGGCGCGGTGCCGACCGGGACGTCGGTCATGCTCGACAATCAACGTCGTCTGCACGAGTTGACCGCAGATGCTGCGTGGCTTGGCGAAGCGGCGGACACACTCAAGCCCATCGCGGCCATCCTCAATCAGAGCCCCCGCGGCTCCGGGCAGGCGATTGCGGCGTTGCATCATCTGCGGGGTGCCGATCCGGGTCGGTTCAATGCAGCGGTTCCGAAAGCAGCGAAGGGACCTGTCGAGGTAGGCGTTGATTCCAAGCAAGTGCGACTGGATGCCAAGGGTCGGGGCGAGATCACGGTCGTGATGCAACTGAAGTCTCCATGGCACGTCGCGCTGCCGGGAACCAAGGATGTGATGCCGGTCCGAATCGCGTCGGCGACGCCCGGGATTGAAGTTACGCCGAAATGGCCTCCGGGGAAGACCTACCAGGATCAGATCGGATCGATGCAGGTGCTCGAGGGCACTGCGAGAATTCCAGTCACCGTCATACGATCGAATGCCGTCGAATCTACGCTGGAGCTCTCGGTCAGTTGGCAGGCTTGTGATGACAAGATGTGCCTTCGTCCAGAAACGCAGACCTACGCAGTTGAGCTGGTGGACGGGGGCAACCGATGACGCGAGCCTTCGGAGAGAGCCGCCTGCTGGACATCGCCTTGCTGACGACCGGTGGCACAATCGACAAGACGTACGATCCGCTTCGCGGCGTGCTTCGCAATGACGTCAGCGTGCTCGATCTGATGCTCGAGGGCATGGAGTTGGAAGGTGTGTCGCTCCATCGTGTCGAAATCCTGAACAAGGACAGCCTCGACATGGATACGGAGGATCATCGCCAAATCGCTGCGGTGGCCAAGGAAGAGGCTGGGCGGCGAGATGGGGTGGTGATCGTCCACGGCACGGATCGACTCACCTGCACCGGCGATGCCGTCGTTGAGGCAACGGGTGATTCTCTGCAGGTTCCGATCGTGTTGACCGGAGCCATGCGACCTTGGATCATGCGAAACAGTGACGCACCGCAGAATCTGACCGAATCACTTCTGGCCGTGCAGATACTTGATTCCGGCGTATACGTGTGCATGCACAATCGTGTGCTGCGATTACCCGGGGTCCGAAAGGATCCAGAGCGTCTTCGATTCGTGTATTCATCTTCTCTTCAGAGCGAGTAAGACTGCATGTCCCAGATGAGCGATTCCACGAGCCCCCGCCGCCATAAGTACCGCACTGCTCCGGTGCCGAGTATGAAGATGCCGCGGGGCATTCCATACATCATCGGAAACGAGGCGGCCGAGCGGTTCTCGTTCTACGGAATGAAGGGCATTCTCGTCATTTTCATGACGAGTTACCTCTTCATGCTGCCGGGAGCCATCGGCAACGAACCGATGCCCGAAGCGGAGGCCATAGAGAACTATCACACTTTTACGAGTTGGGTGTACTTTACGCCCATTTTAGGTGCGTTGCTCGCCGACATTCTGCTCGGCAAGTACCTGACCATCATCAGCCTGAGCATCGTCTACTGCGCTGGTCATGGCGTGTTGGCATTGATGGGTGTAAACGATGGAGTCAATCCGGGATTGATGCTCTTTCTCGGGTTGGGACTGATTTCGATCGGGTCGGGTGGTATCAAGCCATGTGTGTCGGCCCACGTGGGCGATCAGTTCGGGGCGACGAACGGGCACTTGGTATCGAAGGTGTTTGGATGGTTCTACTTCGCCATCAACACAGGGGCCTTCCTGTCGACTTTGATGACGCCGTGGTTTCTGGAGTGGTACGGACCGCATCTGGCGTTCGGTATTCCGGGCGTACTCATGGTGATCGCCACGATTGTGTTCTGGATGGGGCGAAAAGTGTTCATTCACGTGCCACCGGGCGGCTTGAAGTGGTTCAAGGAAACCTTCAGTTGGCGGGGCATCAACGCCATTCTGAAACTCAGCGTCATTTACATCTTCGTGGCCGTCTTCTGGGCGTTGTTCGATCAGACCGGCTCGACGTGGGTTCTTCAAGCGGAGAATCTCGATCGCAACTGGCTCGGGGTCGAGTGGCTCTCGTCGCAGATTCAGGCCGTGAATCCGATTATGATCTTGATTCTGATCCCGCTCTTCTCGTTCTTGATCTATCCGGCCATCAACCGCGTGTTCACGCTGACACCGATTCGGAAGATTTCGATCGGCCTCTTCATCATGGTGATCGGATTCGGCATGGTCGCCTTGCTTCAGGAATCGATCGATAGTGGTTTGCGACCGAGCATTGGCTGGCAGATCGCTGCATATGCGATTCTGACGGCCTCCGAGGTCATGGTGTCAATCACCTGCCTTGAGTTCTCGTACACGCAGGCACCGCGGACGATGAAGTCGATCATAATGGCGATCTTCCTTGTAAGCGTTTCAGTCGGCAACGTGTTCACCGCCGTGGTGAATCACGTGATTCAGGTCGATTCCACTGCATCTCCCGCTAAGGAACTCGCCGCATCTTTCGGAAAGGACCATCTGAGCGGCGAGCATGCTGACCGCGACCGCGGCGGTGACGCGATGGACGCGAAGATGAACTATGAGACGCTTCCGGAGGGCGGTTTCGCCCTGAAGATACCCGGCATCGACGGCATACTCGGTTCTGACGACGACATCAGACTCGGGTTCGCCCCCGAAGGGGACATGTCCGGCTTCCTTCAGGACGAGGCCGACGCGATCAAGCAGGGGATCGACCGCATCGGAGCATACTGGGAGACCAATCATCGATTGCCGACCGTCGATCAGGGAACTGAACTTCTTGAGCAGTTGAAGGATCCATGGGGGCAATCTCTGCGGTACCAGTTGAAGAGCGACAAGTTGTTCATCATCACCAGTGACGGTCCCGACAGGATCTGGCAGAGCCAGTACGACATTCGGGCGGAAGTCAATGTCACCTCGCTCACTCAGGTTGAGCAGGACCAAGTCGATGCGGCGAGCGAAGGCGGCGAATGGCTCGCGTGGTCGCATCCGGAGCAGACGTGGCTGGAACGCCGGAAGGCGGAACTCGATGCCAATGAGGCGGTCCGCAGCCAGAGCGAGGAGGCGAGCACCGGCCCGGACGATACTCCGCCGGGTACCTTCACGACCAACATCCGCTGGGATGTCGGCGGCGCGACGACCCTGACCGGGGCTTCCTACTTCTGGTTCTTCACGTGGCTGATGCTCGGTACGGCGATCGTATTCGTGCCGGTCGGGTATCTTTACAGACCACGGACCTACCTCCAGGAAGAGGTCGAATGATCGCTCGCTACTGTTCGACGGCTTCCGCCCTCGGTTGATTCGCCTGAGTGGGTGGCGAAGCCCCACGCATGCCATGCAGCCGAACCAAGTTGGTTTCTGGATCAAGCAGGACATACGGCAGCATTGGATCGGTGGTCCTGCGGGCATAGAGCGGCACATGATCGACCCGGACGATGCGGCTGAGATGGGAGAGATCCTGCCAGTGCAGGCCCTTGGGCATGGTCAGCAGGAAGTTGCCTTCGTGATCGTGGACGGCATCGATGGAGCCTGCAGCGAGGGAAATGATGCGGTCTGAGTTCACCGCCATTGGCATCCAGATCGCAATGCGTTGGCGGATCGGGTGGTAGAAGATGACTTCCTCGAATCGGGAAGGCTGCAAGCCCTGCACGATCGAGCGGTTGGCAGTTGCCCGAAGCGCATCCCATCGATTGGCGCCCGCCATGATCAATGCCTGTTTGATCGAAGATTCGAGCGTGTCTGGCGATTCGCCGTCGATCGACACGATCGAGAGCGTGCCATCCTCACCGAGCAGCCAGGCGGAGAGCCGGCTGCTGCGGTCGCTCCACATGGGAAGTAGCCATTCCCCCTCATGTACGGGTAGGACAAACTCACGTTCATCCTGAAATCGGATGGCAAGGGAGAACTCGATTTCCTGTTGGGTTCGAACACACCAGGCAAGACGTCCGCGTGGGCCGAGGCTGGGCATGGTGTTGACATGGTCGTCCTGCACAAGCCACTGCAAGTTTCCGGTTCGCCAGTCGATTTTGCCGATCCAGCGACTTCCGTCAGCACGGGGCGATTCCACCAAGAAACCTTCGTCATCGGCGGAATCAGTGAGGAGAACGGATCCGTTGATCGTGTTCTGGAGGCGGATGCCACTGCGGCTGGGGAGTACTTCCCAAATCTCAATCTTGGCATCCTCTGGAACCGAGGCACCGGGCAATGCCAGCCGCATGGCATTGCTTGGGGTGTCGCCAGTGCTGGTGGCGATCCGTTGGCCGTCCGGACTGAGCAGGGGCAGGGTTGTCGAGTTCCAGGGGATGGCCCCAATGCCCCATGATTCACCTTGAAAGGATGATGAAGCGAGTTCGTTGGCAATCAGATTCTGCTCGGCGAGTTTATTGATTGCCGCAGCGGTTTCAGTAGAGAGCGGGGTTCGCTTGGGCCACTTCGATTGATGGCATCCAGTCCCTAGGGTCAGAAGAGAGCACATGGCAACACTGATGGCGAGACGAGCGGTCATTGCTCGTGCTCGTCATGTGGGATCAACTCGATCAACTGGGGCTGGAAGGCATCGATTTCACTCTGAGTGTTGGCTTGGTCAGGTGGGAGGACGTTGCTCTCCGAGGATGCTACATGCGAATTACGAAGCCGCTCATGGACATTGAGATCAATGATCTTCTGACCTTCTTTGAGTTGCTCAGCGAGCGGGCGGGAGACACTTTCGAGTCGTTCCAGATCTGCGAGATTGAAGTTGGTGTAGTTGTCAATTGGTCGTTGTACGACGGTTGGCGTAATAAATGCAATCAGTTCCGTGCGGGTCAAATTTTCGTCGTTGTATTCAAACAGTTGGCCGATGAACGGAATATCCGCAAGCAGTGGAATACGCTGACGTATGATGGTCTCCTGCTCTTTGAGTAGCCCGCCGATCACAATCGTTTGACCGTGAAGCAGGATTGCATTAGTGGTCACCTGCTTGCGACCGAATTGCTCAGTCTGGGTATTCCCCACGTTGACTATGCCGAGGGTATCGGAAAGTTCGACGCTGACCGAGAGGTCGACGGCACCCTCCTCGGTGATCCGAGGTCGGACGTTCAGAAAGACGCCGATGTTCTTGTACTCGATGGTCGTCGAGGTTTGCGGGCTCCCGGAAACTCCAGTTTCGACCGTGCCGGTCGCAACGGGGTATTCCTTGCCCGAGAAGAAAACTGCTTCCTGATTGTCAGCAGTAAAGACCCGCGGCTCCTGGATAATCCGAGTGTTCGTGATCGAGTTGAGCGCTTCGATGACCACGCTGACAGGGAGGGCTCCAAGTGTCAGCGTATTGGTCTGTGAGCCACTGAGCAGATTGGTAATCCAATCGATGCCCTGAATCGTGATCCCTGCTGTTCCGACTACGAGCGCGCCTGTGCTAGGTTGTTGGTTGTGCCCCAATTTCATTCCGAGATTCAAGGCATCGCCGAGATCAACCTCCACGATGGTGGCGGAGAGCATCACTTGCCGGCGAGGCTGATCGAACTCTTCAATCAATTTCCGCATCGGTTCGCGGTAGGAGGGTGGCGAGAGGATCGCGATCGCATTTTGGCGGATGATCGGCATGATGCGAACTTTGCCGATGAGGGCCGATTCCGGGGATTGCTCGTCCGTGTTGCTGGCATTGCCCCACGGGAACTGCAAGTCACTGCCCGTTTCGGATGTGTCCGGTCCGGAGATGTTGATGCCGTCACTTCCCGAGAAGCCCTCCGCGCTCAATCCCGTGTCGGGTCTTGGTAAGGTGATGCGACCGCCAGA
>JASMMN010000172.1 GCA_030748155.1 Phycisphaerales bacterium | reverse complement strand
AGTCCATGGCGAGGGCCTTGGCCAAGTGGGAGGCAAATATCGCGAGACTCACGCTGCAGTCCGATGAGGAAAAACAGGGTATTCTCGATAAGTCCGAGACCGTACACCGGGAAGCTGCGAAGGCCGCTGAGGATTCCAGATGGACAGCCGTGTCAGCCTATGAGCTGAGTATCGACCGCGTTGAAGAACGGCGTAGCCACATCATCAAGCACTTGGAAGAAGCCAAGTGGCGAGAAAAAGACGTCCTCCAGAAAGTAAGCGTATGGCATGCAACGCTGCGCATGCCTGAGGCGACCACTGCCGCCAACTGGGAGGTCGACAATCCGCCCACTGGCAGTCCGCCATTGGCGGCTGATGTAGACCGTGCGTTCGATCAAGCCGAAGATTGCTTGACGCAGTTGCAAAGCACGAGAGGAGTGTTTACCCGTCAGCTTCTCTACCAGTTTCTAGCCGCAGGCACTCCATTGGCAGCAGGGCTGGCAATCGGCATTCAAACCGAACAAATCGCAATTGTGCTCCCCGTTGCTGTCACGATGAGTGTCCTCGCCATCACTGGTATTCGAATCACAATCCGCAAGAGCCGTCGCCAACTGGTATCGGCCGCAGAGCAGTTTGCTGCCAAGGGCGTCATGCTGGCCAAACAGCGATACCACTCAATCGACTCACAACACACGGAGATCGTGTCCAAATCACGGGATTTGAAAGAGGATCAATTGCGATTAGCCCGTGACCAGCTTGCCAAAGCGATCGGACTCACGGCCCCCCGAACTCAGCAGAAGTTGGAGAGACTTGAAGTTCACCTCGCCGAGACGATCAACGAGGCCAAGGTCCTTCGATCCGACGCCGAAAAAGAAGCCGCAGCCATCTGGAAGAGCTCCATGGCTGCCGCCAGTGCACAAGCCGAAGAGGCACAGCGGGCGCTGCAAGCTGCGACTGAAGCCACCTTGGCTGCTGCAGCAGAATCACACGCGTCCAAATGGTCCGATGAGGTTGCGGCATGGACGCAGCACCAGAATCAGATTCAAAGCAATCTGAATCACATCACCCAACTCCAAGCCGATCTTGCGCCTCACTGGCCATCGTGGGATGCGAACTGGGCGTCGCAACCGTTTCCAAAGGTCTTTGCGGGCAACATCGGAATTGGGAGACTCCTTTGCAACCTTCATGAGTTGCCATCTGGACTCCCTGAAGATACCCGGCTGGAATGGACGGGTCCAGATCGGCTGGAGCTTCCTGCCGCCATTGACCTTCAAGGCCGCGGCTCGCTGGTCATCGAAGCGAACGAACATTCGCACGCCGAAGGAGTCGCCATCATGCAGGCGATGCTCGCACGCGTGTTGACAACCATTCCGCCTGGCCGGGTACACCTGACGCTCTACGATCCCATCGGACTGGGGCAACATTTTGCAGGATTCATGCATCTGGCCGACTGTGACGAAGCCTCCATTCTGGAGCGTGTTTGGACAGAGCCGCGTCACATCGAATCCAAGCTCGCTGATATCACCGAACACATGGAGACGGTTATTCAGGCCTACCTCAGGAATGAGTACGACTCACTGGAAGCCTACAACCGCGTCGCTGGGCAGATTGCTGAGCCGTATCACCTGCTCGTACTGGCAGACTTCCCGGTTGGGCTTACTGAGAACGCGGCCAAGCGGCTCGCAAGCGTGCTCACCAGTGGCCCTCGCTGCGGCGTGTACACCTGCTTGCTCGTTGATCCCGCTCGCGCCATGCCCCCGCCGCTGAGAGATCTCGACTGGGGTGCTTCCCGCGTCCGCCTGAGCAAGGGAGAACACGGGTGGCGCATGACCGAGCCGCCGCTTGGCGACTTCGAGTTCCTACCGGACCATCCACCCGAAGATGCGACGCTCACCACCATCGTCCAGCGTGTCGGTGAAGTCGCGTCCTGTGCCCATCGCGTCGAGGTCCCATTCGAACTCATCTCCCCGAAAGAGTCGGAGCGGTGGACCAGATCATCCGCCGAGGAATTGCGGGTCACGCTCGGCCAGAGCGGGGCCAACAGGTTTCAAGAGATCCGCCTCGGGCAGGGCACGACCCAACACGCGCTCGTCGCGGGTCGCACGGGCTCAGGCAAATCGACCCTGTTGCATGTACTCATTACGAACATGGCCTTGTGGTATTCGCCCGACGAGTTGGAACTACACCTGATCGACTTCAAGAAAGGCGTTGAGTTTCAAACGTACGCCGCGCACACGCTCCCGCACGCCCGCGTCGTGGCAATCGAGAGCGACCGCGAATTCGGATTGAGCGTACTGCGCAGACTCGATAAAGAACTCCGACGCCGAGGCGATCTCTTCCGCGATGCTGGCCTACAAGATGTTGTGGGATGGCGGACGCACAGTGATGTGTCGATGCCGCGTGTACTGCTGATCGTGGATGAATTTCAAGAGTTCTTCGTAGACGACGACGCCCTGGCCCAAGAGGCTGGGCTGTTGCTTGATCGACTGGTGCGGCAAGGCCGCGCCTTCGGCGTACACGTGCTGATGGGCTCGCAGACGCTCGACGGCACCTTCTCGCTTGCCCGGAGCACACTGGGACAGATGGGTGTGCGCATTGCGCTGCAGTGCGCCGAAGCGGACTCCTATCTGATTCTCAGTGATGAGAATCCCGCAGCACGCTTATTGCGGCGCCCCGGCGAGGCGATCTACAATGATGCCGCAGGAAAAATAGAAGGGAACACGCCGTTCCAAGTCGTATGGCTCGCGGATACTGAGCGGGACGAAGCCCTCGACGCCGTCACGGCCCTCGATGCATCCCAATTCCCGAATGCAAATCGCGATCAATTCGTCTTCAAGGGCAACATCCCATCGCTACTGCCCTCTGATCCAGCCATTGAATCATTGGTCGATGCAGCCAACTGGCCCGCCCCCGCCCCATTGGACATCGCGATGGGCGACCCCATCGCCATCAAGACGCAGACCGTCTTGCCCCTACGCGCTCGATCTGGGTGCAACACGCTGCTGGTTGGACAGCACCCAGAGTCGGGTAATGCACTGCTGAGCAGTGTGCTGCTGCAAGCGGCGGCGCGACGGCCCCCCACCACCTCGCCTAAGAAGCCCGGCCTCATGGTCTGGATCTTTGATGGGACACCCTCCGATGCCCTCTTTGCTGGACGACTGACCGGGTTCGGCGGCGACCTGCCGCACCACGTCACTCGGGTGACGTCGAAGAATCTCGCCTCCGAGATGCAGGTCCTCGCCGACATCCTCGCTTCCCGCAGCGACGGCGATCACACCAAACACGCCACCATCCTGCTGCTCGGACTGCACCCACACCGCCTCAATGATCTCCGCTCAACCGAGGATGATTACTCATTCTCATCCGAAGAGCCCGCCCCGAAGCCCGACAAACAGTTCGCCGACATCCTCCGGGATGGTCCGGTCGTTGGAATGCATACGCTGCTGTGGTTTGATGGCCTGAACAATCTCAATCGCTGCCTGAGCCGAGCGAGCCAACGCGAGTTTGACCTCAAGATTCTCTTCCAAATGAGCGCCAACGACTCGGGTCAATTGATCGACACGACGGCCGCTTCGGACCTTGGTGCGAACCGTGCCATTCTCCATGTCGATGACATCGGCTCCCTTGAGAAGTTCAGGCCGTGGGCCATGCCCGATGCGCAATGGCTCGCCGATATCGCAGCCCGGCTCTCACGTCGCCACTCCAAAGGCCGATAACGGGGCGGCGACTGGCCTCTCCGCCCTCCAGCAACTTCATCCTGACCCTTTTTGCCGAAAGGCCTCACACGGAGGTTGGCTTTTCCCAATAGAGGGGGACGTAGGGCATCCTGCCCTGCCCCGCACCGGCCCCACCACTCAGGAGTGACCACATGCATTCTCACCAAAGCCTCTCCTCGACCAGCGAGAAATCCACGATGCTTCTTCAAATCGGCACTTCTTGGGCCGTATGTACCCGAACACCCGTCCCGATCATCCTCGCACGGTTCCCGCAGCGACCCGATGCTGTGCGGTGGCAACAGGATCATGAAGCCCGCGTCCGACCGCAAGCAGCCTGACAGGGCCCACTCCACCGGCGTGCCGAGCAACCGCCACGCACGGGACCCAGAATCCCTCAAGAGACT
>JASMMN010000171.1 GCA_030748155.1 Phycisphaerales bacterium | reverse complement strand
CGCAAACGTGCCTTGAATCCAGTCCGTCACGATGACGGCGATCTGCCCGCCCATGAACACGAAGAACAGCGCCGTCCCGAGCAGCATCACCATGAGCGACACAAATACAGACACTTCAATGCCGGCAATGATCCAGAAGTCGGGCAAGCCAAGGAGCACGATGAAGAATCTTGCCGCAACCGCTGGAAAGATTCCGTAGTTGAGGATGCCAGACAGAAAGGCCACAAGCCCGCCGAAGATTCGAAACGAGCGGCTGTATCTCAGTTCAAAGAACTGCGCCATCGTCATCGCGCGGGTCTGGCGGTAGCGGTAAATGACCCAGCCACTGAGGGCCAGGATGATCATCGCCGGACCTTCCATCCATCCCCAGAACACCGACGTGAAGCCCACGTCGTAATACTGCTGCCAGAACCACACGAGCGAAATCACACCGACCTGGGCCATGCCGTACGCAACGGTGATGAGATACCGACCTGCGCAGCGGTTGGCTGCAAGGAAGCCCGACACGCTTCGAGCATGACGGCGGGTCCGCGCCGCGGCAATCAGCAGCACGATGGGAAGCGCCGCGATGATGATCCAGTCGATCCATATCACGCGGTGCGCTCAATCCGAATGGTGACGATGCCAAAGGGCCGCAGACCTACACGAACGACGTTGCCATCCACCACGATGCCGTCATCATCGATTGGCCGTTCAAGGCAATCTCGCAGTGATACCGCCCCGCCGCTTTCAGCGAGCCGGAGCACCGCCGTCCCATGCCCGCCGTGCTTCTCAACGAGGCGAATAATGCGAGCCCGTCCGTCCTCGGATTGTTTGACCGCGGCAATCTCGATGGCCACGGGACCAATCGTCTCGATGGTGAACGGTGCGGCCCGCCCCCCCGTCCCCGCGCGGAACGGCCGCGTGAGCGACTCGGCCTCGGCATCCACGCCACCTGCTCGCCAATCCCCTGCGTGCGGCATGAGGGCCCACCGAAGGTGGTGTGAGCCGCGATCGGCTTGCGGATCCGGAAAAACACTGGCGCGAAGAAGCGTGAGTCCGAGCGTGCTGTGCTCGATGCTCCTGCCATAGATCGCGCGGTCCAGCACAGCCAAGCCCCGCCCCGGCTCGGAGAGGTCCATCCATCGGTGCCCCGGCACCTCGAACTGGGCCTGCAGCCATGAGGTGTTGCGATGCGTTGGACGCTCAAGGCACCCGAACTGAATGCCGCACGTCGCGGTTCTGCTTCGAATGCTCGTCGGAAAGTCGACGCGAAGTACACGACGATCTTCATGCCAGTCGATGTCGGCATCGACATCGACACGTCGAGAACCTGCATCAAGCGTGTAGCGGACCACGGCAGTGCTGGCATTGCCGATCGCACGGCGGATCTCGACGACCACTCGCATCGGCCCAGATTCCACCACCTCAACACTGCTCGGTCGATCGAGTGGAACTTCCTTGCTGCGATAGTCGTGATCAAGATTCCACGCATCCCACTGCCGCGGTCGGTCTTCGTACAGTTTGAACTCGCCAACCCGCATCTTCCGCCCGGTCTCATCGGTCCCGATATCGAGCGGCGTATCGCTGCATCGCAAAGATTTGAGACAGCCGCAGCCGCCGACGCGGAAGGACACCAGCCCATTGTCCACGAGGGTACCGTCGCACTGCACGGGCTTGATGGAGGCTGGAAGTCGAGGCGTGGCGATGCCGCACGCGAGGGCGGGGATCCCGTCGGCCCATCGGAGTTCGCCACCGATGGTAACGACTCCGCTTCTCGCGGTCGATGCTGGATTGAAAACGGCGTCCCCGCTGCCCAGTCCTTCGGCGGCAATCGACTCGATGTGCAACGCAGTGGTGGAACAGGACTCTCTTGCCTCCTCATAGACCTCCGCAATGGAAGAACCAGGCAGGATGTCGTGGAACTGGTGCAGCAGCACATGTTCCCAACACCGCCCGAGCGTGGCTGCAGTGTCTTCGTCTGATCCGCTGACCAACTCGGCCACTCGCAACGCTTCTTCAAGTTGCAGGTTGGCACGCTTGAGCCAGGCCTGCGAGGTGTAGATGCCTCGGTGACCTTCCATGTACAACTCGCCATCCCAAACGGGCAGTGATGGCGTTGCATGGAGCGTCCCACAGAACAGATCCACGCGGCCAAAGTGTGTCTCCGGCAGGTTACCTGAAGCACCCGATGCGTGGACACGATCGATCTGCAGTTGCGAGGGGCCGCCGCCTCCATCACCGTAGCCAAAAGGTTGCAGCCACGCGGATGGCGTGCCGTGGTCCTTTTCAATGACGTTTCGCTCGGCTGCAAGAAGATCACTCGGCGCAATATCCGAGTTGTAATTGTGCCCTGGCGTCATGTGCGAGACGAGGTCGGTGCCGTCGATGCCTCGCCAGCGGAAGGTGACGTGCGGAAAGTCGTTGACTTCATTCCATGCGATCTTGTTGGTGATGAACGTGTCGAGTCCGGACTGTTGCGCGATCTGCGGAAGCGATGCTGGGAAGCCGAAGGTGTCGGGCAGATACAAATGTCGCTGCGCGGCAGCATCGCCGAAACGCGATGCCCACCAGCCAGTGCCTTTGATGATCTGCCGGATAAGCGATTCACCCGATGGAATCAGGCAATCTGATTCGACCCACATCCCCCCGGAAGCTTCCCAACGACCCTCCTGAATACGCCTGCCAATCTGGGCAAAGAGTGCGGGTTGCAACTCCTCCATCCAGGCATACTGCTGCGGTTGGCTGCAGAGGAAAGTGAAGTCCTCGTTGCATTCCATCAGCCGAAGCATCGTGGCGAAGGTGCGAGTGCACTTTCGTTTGGTTTCTTCGAGTGTCCACAGCCACGCCGTGTCGATGTGGGCGTGGCCGATGGCCGTGCAGGTCGTCGTTGAGGGCGATCCCGCGGCAATCGCCTCGTCCAGCGTGGCCAGCGCTGCAGATACCTGCTGCGACGGGTTGCACGGGTCGATGGCGTTCATCGCATCGTGCATCGCCTGTGCAAGTCGCTGCGCTCGGCCGGCAGCCGGTGGCAATGCCTGCAGGAATCGTCTTACGAAGTCGAATCGGCTTGTCAACTGCTGCATGTGCGCATCAACGCGAACGAGTTCGGCGAACTCGAGCCGCCCGGGAGTGTCCTCGCGCCAGCGGGCCTGCACTTCCTGTTCGTCCCACCAGAAAGTACTGACTCCGAGCGGTAGGTTGCACGCGGCTTCAATCAGCATGTCGCCGAGTTGAGCCTCACCGGGAAGCATGACCAGATCGTGGTTGGCATCGAGGCCGTGGAAGGGCTCGCCGCGGAACCGAAGGAGTGCCTCGGTGCCGCTCGAGAATCTCAAGGCGAGTTCGCCCTCACCGGAGGGTGCCTCCCCGCTGACCCGAAACCACGCCGTCGACCACACCGGTCCCCACCGCCAACCTGTCGCGACTGCCGAATATGTCTCGGCGACCGCTTGCTCAGAAGAGACTCGTTCAGATGTCTGCCAGACCGAGACCTCCAGAGGGTTGCGAGCGACGAAAACGGCGGGCTCGAGCACGTCCTGCTGGAAGTTCTTGAAGCGAACATCGTCGTATTCATG
>JASMMN010000170.1 GCA_030748155.1 Phycisphaerales bacterium | reverse complement strand
GCGAATCGCCGAAGTTCCTGATTCTGCTTGTGCAGAAAGTTCAGGATGGAATCCCTCCCGCTGGCATTCTTCAGCGACGCCAGCCAGTCACTGCCACGATCGGCCTTGGTGGCGTACTTCTCCAGATCCTTCTCTCTCTGTATGCCGCTGTCCCTCGCCTCCTTGAAATCACCCCACAGCACAATGGAGCCTGCGAGCAGCAGGATGGTGAGCAGCACGAATACGACCAGGGAGACGACAACACCGCTCCCGGCGGAACTTCGAATGGCCATGAGGGATTGGGTCTCCAGAGAACCCGCCGGAAGGGGGTTTATTTGAAGGGCGTGAGTGGGGGAGTTTCCCCACCATACGAGCGGTCGTCAAGACGGTGGCGAGGAATCAGGCGGAAAAGACCGTTCTACTGCCCAGCAACGGCGACGCGCGCCACCTCATCCGGGCAGGTGAGCCCTTGCAGCACGGCCGTTCGGCCTGCGTCGAGCAGGGTGGTCAGATTCTTGTCCCCAGCGGCCGCTTGAGCGATTTCTCCGGTGGACCGCCGGGCAAGTACTTGCTTTCGGACCGAATCGGACACAACGAGCAACTCGTACAGGCCGACTCGTCCATGGTAGCCCGTTCCCCGGCAGTCCCTACAGCCAGTTCCACGGCGAAGCACGGTGCCCTCGCGGAACCGCAGGGCATCGGGCAGCGTGTCCCAATCGGGCGTCCAGTCGGTCCCACACGAGGCGCACACACGTCGGACCAGACGCTGTGCCAGTACGGCCTCGACCGAACTGGCGACGAGGAATGGCTCGACGCCCATGTCGAGCAGTCTCGGCATGGCACCAGCGGCGGTATTGGTATGCAAAGTGGAGAACACGAGGTGTCCAGTCAATGATGCCTGCACGGCAGCCTCGGCGGTTTCCCGATCGCGGATTTCGCCGACCATCACGATGTCGGGGTCGTGCCGGAGGATCGATCGCAGGCCTGCGGCAAAGGTCATACCCACTTCCGCCTGTGTTTGAATCTGGTTGACGCCATCGAGGTGGTATTCGACCGGATCTTCGATCGTGATGGCCTTGACCTCTCCGGTCACGACGCGCTGAAGCGATGCGTACAGCGTCGTCGACTTTCCTGAACCGGTCGGCCCCGTGACGAGCAGGATGCCGTGTGGTGTATGGATGCACTCGTCCCAGCGGTCGAGCACATTCTCTTGCATGCCCAGTTCGTCGAGTGGGAGAAGGCCGGCTGTCGAATCGAGAATCCGCAGCACGACACCCTCACCGTGCATCATCGGAATGACGGACACACGCAGGTCAAACAGATGTCCGTCATGCCGCATCGAGATTCGACCATCCTGCGGACGGCGACGCTCGGCGACGTTCAGGTTTGCCATGATCTTCAGTCGGCTGATGATCGCTGCACGGAACCTGTCCACGGTTCGCGGCACACTGGCGGTGGCTAGGATGCCATCAACGCGGTATCGGATGGCGACACGGTTTTCGTAGGGTTCGATGTGCAGATCGGTCGCCCGTTCGCGAATGGCTTCGACAAGCAGATCGTTGACCAACCTGATGACGCTGGCGAGTTCTGCCTGATCAGCCTCATCTGTGGCTGTCTCGGTCACGACCGGTTCGACTTCGGCATGCAGGGCTTCAAGCGTGTCGCCCGCCACACCGTAGTGTCGGCGGATGAAGTTGCGGAGGTCATCTTCATCTGCCAACACCAATTCAATCGTCAGCCCGGTCAGCAACCGCAATTCGTCGAAGGCGGTGAGTTCAAATGGATCGCTGGTCGCAACGCGCAGCACATTGTCCGTGCGATCTATTGGCGCACAGTGCTGGCGAAAGACAAGCCGAGAGGGCAGGAGTTTGAGAATCTCCGGTTCCGGAACGATAGTGGCGAGATCTACGATCGGCATCGAGAACTGTTCGCCGATAGCGTGAAGCATCGACTGACTGTCAACGTGGCCGAGTCGTACCAGCACGCGATCGAGTCGCTCGCCGGTCCGCTGCTGCTCGGCTACCGCCTCTTCAACCCCGGCGGCCGAGACCAGCCCCCGCTCCAGAAGCAGTGCGTCGATTCCCATGGGGTCTACTGTAAAGGCGGCAGGTGTCGCCCGGGGATCTCCGCCGAAGAGTTTGGGTTCACTGCCCGTCCCCGGGCGGTACCCGACCCCTTATCATGTGCGACTCGGCCCAATCCGCGTTGTTTTTCTCTGAGGAGCCCCCCGATGCAGGCAAGCGATGTTCTTCAAAGCCTCTCACGCTACCAACTCGTGGATGGTTATCCGCTGGTTGTCGATCTGGAGAAGTCGCAGGGCTCGTGGATCCACGATGCTGCGACGGGCGAGAAGTATCTCGATGCGTTCACCTGCTTTGCATCCTGGCCCATCGGTTTCAATCATCCGGGAATGAAGGATCCCGCTTTCGAGAATGTGCTCATGCGGGCGGCCCAGTCCAATGTCGCCAATGCCGATCTGTACACCTCCGAGATGGCGGACTTCGTACGCACGTTTGCAACGCACACGACTCCCGATGGATTCCCACATCACTTTTGGGTAGCTGGCGGCGGGCTCGCCGTCGAGAACGCCATGAAGACTGCATTTGACTGGAAGGCCAGGCGTCTTGGGCGAACCGATTATCTCGCCGACTGCAACGATCTCACGATCGTGCATTTCAATCAGGCTTTTCACGGTCGTACTGGATATACGATGAGTTGTACGAACACGCTTCCTGACAAGGTTGGTCTGTTCCCGCGGTTTCCGTGGCCACGCATACACAACCCCGTCTGCCGATTCGATACGGACGGCAACATCTGCAACGACATTGAAACCGAGGAAACCAAGGCCCGTGAGCAACTCGATCAGACATTTGCCGAGAGTGCCGATCGCATCGCGGGCATTCTCATCGAGCCCATGCAGGGCGAAGGCGGTGACAACCACTTCCGCCCGGAGTTCCTCGCCACACTTCGCAAGTATGCGGATGAGCACGATTGCCTGTTGCTCTTCGACGAGGTGCAGACCGGATTCTACGGCTCCGGCAAGCCTTGGTTCTGGCAGCACCTCGGCACAGCTCCGGATGTCGTGGCCTTTGGAAAGAAGTCGCAGGTATGTGGGATCTACGCCGGTAGCAAGGTAGATGAGGTCGAGCAGAACGTATTCAAGGTGTCCAGTCGGATCAATTCGACCTGGGGCGGCAATCTCGTAGACATGGTCCGATCACGCCGGTTCATCGAGATCATCATCGAAGATGGCCTCGCAGAGCATGCGGAGATGTTGGGCGAGCGGCTCATGGATGGGCTTCGGTCCATCGCCAGGGACACCGGTGCCTTCGACAATGTTCGTGGACGTGGCACACTGGTTGCCTGCACCTTCCCGAGCCCCGAACATCGCGCTGCAGCCATTACGGCGATGTTCGATCGCAAGGCCATGTTGCTGCCGTGCGGGACTGATTCGATGCGGTTCCGGCTGCCGCTGACGATGTCGTTCGACGAACTTGACGAACTCCTCAACCGCACCGCTGATTCCATTCGTTCGGCGCATGCCGCGACGCTGCCGTAGTCGGCCTCGCTGCGATCAATCGGGCAAGTCATCTTCCGAGCGATACTCCAATACGCCTGACAGCAGCCGCTGCTGGAGAGCCTGAATATCCGGGCCATCGAAGATGACCCCGTGTTCAGGGACGCCGTCGTTATTGGAATCCAACTTGTCGTACAGGTTCGGTTCGCTCAGTTTGATTGATTCGGTTGAACCATCCATGTGCGAGATGTTGATGACGCCCGGATTCCAGAGACCCGGGATGTCGATCCAGATCTGGAAGGCAGCGAAGTCACTGCCCTTCTGATTTGGATGCATCATGAATCCGTGCCCATTGTGCCCGGGCGGGCCGCCGCCGATGCCCGGGTCGTCCTCCCCGATCGTGCACATGGTTCTCGATGGCTGCTTGATGTGCATCATCGTCGGCGTCGGGACTGCGTATTTCACGAAGGGACCTGCGAATGGTTCAGAGGGTCCCTCGCCGAAGTAGTGATCATCGGCGCACACATTGACACCGATGTACGAATTGATTGCGTACGATCGCAGCCTTCGCGTTGGATCCAGTGGTGAGCGGTAGGCATCGACGTTTCCGTCGAGGTACTCCCAGGCAACGCCGTCGCTGAAGGCCTTGACGAGTTCCACTTCGTAGGTGCCGCCATCGAGTCCTTCCAGTCGCTGGTTGCCGGAATCGTTGTAGGCTCGGACCCAGAGGCGATTTGTCACGTCTTGTTCGAGTTCCTCAGGATTTCCAAGCACCTCATATGTGTCCGGGAAAGCGTCAAATATTCCGGACTCCACCGGTGCCGTGCGTGGGTGAAACAGCCGACTGTCGTTGGCGGCCGCGTACTTCCCTTCGGCCAGTGCAATCTGCCGCTGTCGGGCCAGATCCGTCGTGGACATCGCTGAATCATCAAGACTGCCGACACCGATGAGTACCAACGACATCAGAATGCCCAGAATGGCGACAACAAGGAGGAGTTCAACAATCGTAAAGGCCGACCGGTGAAGCGGGAGGTGGGTCATGGGCATACGCCAAAGGCTCCAATGATGGCGAGCAGATCATCCACATCGGTCTGCCCGTCTCCAGTGACATCCGCATCAGGCGTCCCCCAGGATGCAATGATCAGCAGAACTTCATTCACGGTCACGCTGCCGTCGCCGTCAAGATCCATCGGACAGGGCGGCGACTGCGAGAAAATGCCCATGGTGTACGGACCGAATTTGAAGGAGGCACTGTAGGGCATGCCGTCCCATGGGATCGATTCGGCGGACACTTCGTCACACGGGTACCCATCGTAGTCCGGGTCATACGTCTGCCAGTCGCTGTTGAATCGGATCTTCCAAAGACCCTCGCTCGGCAGACCGATGCGGTAGTCCTCCCACGCCTGATTGCGGAAGTTCGCCAACACGATGACATCATCGCCCTCGCCACCATCCATCCAGCGGTGCCAGGCCACGACCTTGTCCCAGTCGTTCACGTGATGCACGTTGACGTGTTCGCCCATCAACCCGCGGGTGTTTTCATGCTTGTTGAGCCTGAGCGAGATCAGGTCGCGGTACAGTTCGGTGATGCCCGCATGGGTTTCTGCCCGGCTCCAATCCAGCGGCTCGGCATCGGTGAACCAGCCATCCTCCAGAAATTCCTGACCCTGAAAGATCATCGGTATGCCCGGCGAAGTGAAGACGATGCCGGCGGCCAGCGTCGAACGCTTCTTGGAGTACCACGAGTCCGGATTACCCGGCCAGATCGCTTCCGGGACGCGGCTGCGACCATTGGCGACCTCGTCGTGTGATTCGGTGTAGATGATTCGCTGGAACGAGGCGTCATTGTAGGCAAAGTCGATGGAGTTCTTGACATTCCACATGCTCCGCCAGTCATCATCCGTACTCTCGACAACCTCACGGATTGGGTGGACGAACCATGGATCCCACTGAGTGTCGAAGCCGGCGCCACCTTCATCGGTCGGCTTGGTGATCCAGTGATTGTCACTCATGTCCTCGGCTGCGATGAGCTTGTCGTGATACAAGGCATCCAGATCGTCGTTGATCCACTGCATCCACGACCAGCCGTCAGGGTTGTTCCCCACATCGGTCCACTCGATCCACCGCGTGCCATCGACTCGGAGGCCATCGACGTGAAATTCATCCAGCCATTGCACGACCGCATCGCGAAGAAACTGCCGGACTTCATCGGTGCTGAAGTTTGGTCGCGTATCACCCCACGGTGTGTTCGCGCGCTCGTCATTGTAGAAGTAAATGCCGCCACCGTCATTCTCGCTCCAGCCATCAAACCGCCAGCATCCCAAATCGTCAGGTCCGAGGTGGTTGAACACGACGTCGATGAGCACGGCGATGCCACGCTCGTGGCAGGCATCGATGAGTTGCTTGAGTTGATCTGGTCCGCCGTAATAACTCTCGACCGCAAAGATGTGACCGGGGTTGTAGCCCCACGATTGATCGCCGGCGAATTCGTTGACAGGCAGCAGTTCGATTGCGTTGATACCGAGGTTCTCAAGATGGTCGAGGTGGGCTTGAATGCCTGGGAAGTTGCCGGGGAACCCTCCACCATCGACCACACCGAAGGTGCCTGCGTGCATCTCATAGATCACCAATTCGTTCCAATTCGGCATGACCATGTCATGTTGCCAATCGAATTGATCTGGG